>NZ_JAPVLS010000169.1:0-8005 GCF_027158125.1 Streptomyces sp. H39-C1 | reverse complement strand
CGGGGTGGTGCGCCGGGCCTACGGTGCACCGGTGGACAACTACCCGATGGCGGAGCGCCGGCGCGGCTGCCGGAACCTGACCGATCCCGAACGGGACCTCGCGCTGCGCCTGGCGGCCCGCGCGGACTGGCTGCGCGCCGAGGCCGGACGTGAGGGCGGGGACGGCCTGAGCGTCGCGGACGCGGTCGCTCTGGCGGCCGTCCAGCTCGGCCTGCACTCGCCCGCCGGCCCCGTCGACTGACGGCGCGCGCCGGTATCCACCGGGTCGGCCAACGCGTGTCGCGTGCTGTGCGTGCCGCCTCTGGGCGTGTCGGGGGTGACCTCGGGGGTGGTGGTGTCGTTGGACGGGTGCGGGAACGACGGAACCTGCCCCCCCATTGCCGGGGTCCGAGCGCATTCGGGCCCCGGCAAGCCGTTTGTCTGCCCCGGCTCGGCTGCCGCCTGTGTCCAACGTTCCCTCCGCTATAGCGGCTCGGGTCCGCACAGGGCACACCAGCGTTTGCGGCAGCCCTTGAGACGCAGCTCCTGTGCGGTATAGAGGTCCGGCAGCCGAGGCCAGTAGAGCTGACCTGTCTTGCGGGCATGGGGTCGTGAACTTTCCATTTGGGCCAGGCTTTTCTCAGGCGAGTTCAGGCTTAGGCAGTCCCAGCGGTGCAGCCGGACGGCGGTTTGTCCGATGGCGTAAGTGGCTCCGGCGTCTAGCTGCTGCTTCCACCGGTCAAGGTCACGCCGGGCTTCTTTCTCCGCACGGTCGATCTGGTCGCAGATACGGCACAGCCCCTTGATGTGCTCGCAAGAGCACTCACCACATCGCCCGCAGGGGATGCATCCGTGGATACGCCGTTCCTGTGATAGCGGAGTTGGGTAGATCAGGATGCTGGGATCTCGACCAAAGTGCGGGCGCGTCTCAACGACTCCGAAGTTGACCAGCTCGTCAAGAAACGGCTGCACTTGCTCTGCGTCTTCCAGACCAATCAATGGGGCTACGTCCTCCATGGAGATCCCGTAGTCTACGCGCGCCTGGAGCACGACATAAAGCAGGCGGCTGGTAACGCTCAGGTCGGCATCGAGAACCAAATCTCGGTGAACGAAAACAAACGGCGAGTACGACTCTCGGTACACATGGAATCCCACACTTGCAGAACGGCCGAAGCGCTTCAGCGGTGCGGCGCCGCACCGTGGTTCCCACTTTCGGCTCATGGCCCAAGCCGCGCGGGGAAGCCACCTGGGCGGGGGGTGGGGCGTGTCAGGATGGCGGTATGACACATGAGGCGGCGGCGTACGACGGGCGGTTGCGGGATCTGGAGGCGGTGGCGTTTCGCACCGGGCGCACCCTCGCGGAGCACGGCGAGCAGCTGGCGTCGATCCGCGAGCAGCAGCACACCGCGTTCGGCAACATCGACTCCCTCGCTGACGCCATCGGCGCGCCGGGCGAGCGCTCCATTGCCCGGCGGCTGGAGAGCATCGAGCGCGTCCTGTTCGCGCTGGCCCGCGCCCAGGGCATCGACCCGGATGCCACCTGACCGGGGCCCCGGGCCGTCGGCGGGAGCTGCGGCCGGATCCCGGGAGAACGGCCACCAGGAGCGGCGGCACGTACCGGCGCGCGGGAAGCTCTTCCTGACCGCCTGCTGCGTTCCCGACCCCCGGTGCAGGTAAGTAGTCGGCGTGCCGGTCACCCCGTTACAGGGCCTGCGGCCTGCACCTTTCCTGGCCACGGGTGGAATTCCGGTGCGACCAGAGGTGCGATCAGGACCGCGACCAGGAGCGCGCTGTGAGGCGCGATCAGAGCTGCGACCAGAGGCGCGACCTCGCTCGGGCCCGGCCGGGACGGCCGTGTACGTCAACGCGACCCGGCGATTGTCTGAGTGCCGCGGTCGGCCTGGGCTGAAGGATTTCCCAGCAGCTACCCGGGCAGACGGCTGCTATGAACACCACCGCGGTCTCTGTCGCCCACATTGCCTGGCTGCAACGCGTCCAGGAGGCAACCGCAGACCACGCCCGCACCCGCCTCGCCCTTGACGCGGCCATCGCAGAAGCCACCGCCGCCGGCGTACCCGCCGAGGCGTTGCAGGCCGTGGGGCAGTGCGAACCCCTTCATGGACGGCACGCGGCAGACCCGACCGAGACCGAGCTGGCCACACTCGCGGACGCCGCCAGCTGACAGGCCCCGGTCAGGTTTTCTTCTTCGGTCGGCAGAGCCCCGCACACGGCCGATTTCTCGTATGTGCCGTTCGGCTGAAGCGGATTTGCGTCACCGGAAGGCGTCACCCGGTGACGCCTGCTGAACGCGACCGCCGGTGTCCTTTGACAGCGAAGATAGTCGGTCAGGGGTGACCTGACCTGGGCGGACTAACTTGCGTGTCAACGAGGCGGACGTCGAGGCCCGGACAGCTGCCCGGTCCCCGCTCAGCTCTTGCGCTCACTCAGGACGCAGAACTCGTTGCCCTCCGGGTCGAGGAGGGTCACCCAGTGCTGCCCGTCCTGCACGGTGTCGACGCGCCGGGCGCCGAGGGAGAGCAGCCGGGCGACCTCGGTCTCCTGGTCGTCGGGGCGGAAGTCGGGGTGGAGCCTGTTCTTCGACGTCTTGCCCTCGGGGACAGGCACGAAGAGCAGGCCCGGCATCCGGTCCGGCTCAGGCCGGATCTCGATGATCTCCTCGGATTCGTCGACCACAACCCAGCCGAGAGCCTCGGCCCACCAGCGCCCGAGAGCGACGGGGTCGGCGGAGGCGACGATGATCTGTTCCCATTCCAGTGCCATGGGCCTGAGCATAGGCAGACCGGCGACCCACCCCGCAAAGCCGCCACTCTTCCCACCCCAGCACCCCCAGCGCGTTTGCCTCGCATGGCTAGGTTCACTGGCAAAGAGGGCGCTGACGACTAGCTTCGCTGTCAAACGCCTCGATTGGATGACAGTGCGACTGACTTCACTGTCAAAGGACAGCCGGCGCCAGGCCCTGGTTCGGCATCGAGGTGGCTTCGTAGGTGGGTTCTGGGCTCTGGCAGCGATCGCGGGGAGCCATCACGGTCGGTGAAGAGGCTGTTCGATTCCGGACTGCGCGCCGGGGTGCGCCGCAGTCCGAATCGCCACATATGACGCTCCATCAGGTCTGGTGAGTGTGGGCTGTTTCGTACCGTCCGGGTCGATGCCCAGGACATGGACCACGACGAGATCTCCTGGCAGGACGTGCTGTTCGAGGGCGTCGAGGTGCTGATCACCGCCGCAGTGCACGGGGTGAACGGATTGATGGTGCAGCTGGCCGGCCGGAGTGGTGAAGGCGTATGTCCGTCCTGCGGCCGGGCGTCGGCACGGGTGCACGACCGCTATGAGCGACAGCTGCAGGATCTTCCGCTGGCCGGGCACGCCGTACGGATCCTGCTGTCCGTGCGACGCTTCGTGTGCGTCGCTCCCGGCTGTTCCCAGCGCACATTCGCTGAGCAGATACCGGGGCTGACCAGCCCGTACGCGCGGTGCACCGACCGGCTCGGAGAGCTACTGGACCGGGTCGCGCTCGCGTTGGCGGGCCGCGCCGGGTCCCGGATGGCTACTGCTCTGGGGCTGACCGCGGCATGAAGCAGGATGGTTGGCACCGACGAGGCAGCGCTGTTGTCACCGATGCGAAGTGTGCAGGCGGCACCGTCGCACCGCAGTTTGTCTGTTGACCTTGCCCCGAGCTGCCCCGCCTGGGTTGATCAGGAGTGCGGGAAGGGCGGCGGCCTTGGCCGTGAGGGTAGAGAGCGGCGGGGCACGGCGACCGATTCTGGCGGGCGATGGCAATGGGAACAAAGGACCGACAGCAGGGTCCTGGGGGCGCTAGTTTCTCCTAGTCATCACCTCAGGAGGCCGCATGTCGGATGAAACGTTAGTCGCGTTGCTCGGTGTACTGGTGACGCTCGTGCTCACGTCTGGCTCCATCTTCTATCTAGCAAGACAGACGAAAGCTGCGGTGGAACAGGCGAGGGCAGCCCACAAGCAGGTGGAGTCCGGTATCAGAGTGACCGCTGTCTCGGCCAACGACACGGTGCTGGGTGCCCTCCGGGAGATACACCTGCTGATGATTGAGAAACCTGCGCTTCGAGCCTATTTCTACGACGGCCGATCGTGCCCGGAGAACGATCCGCTGTGTCCGGTGGTGGTTACGGTAGGTGAACTGCTGGCGGACATCATGAACCAGGGAATCGTTACCCACAGGGCCAGCCCCGAGAGTGCCAGCGCCGGCCCTTGGAAGGACTAGTGCGAGACCACGTTGGCGTCCAGCCCCGTCCTGCGTGACTTGATTGCTGCCCACCCCAAGTGGTGGCCTGACCTCCCGGGCCTCTGCCCGCCACAGCTTCGACGCGTGAGACCTGCATGACTCGGGTGGCGACGCAGCCGGTGCCCGTCACCGGCCGGGCCGGCCGCCATCGTGGAACCGACCCGCCCCGGGAGACGAGCCAATCTTCGCGGAACTGGCCGCCCCATGGGCAGCGGCAGAGCGTGTCGTACCCGGCCAAACCGATCCGGAGTGGGCCATGCTGACAGACAGCTGCCCGTGGCCCTCCCGATAGACCAGCGTGATGCGGGGCCTTTCACCCCCCGTCTCCGCATCACGCTGCACCCGGCCCGGCAGCCTCGAGGCCTGCCCGGCCACCCGAGGCCGCCGGACCGGCCGACCACGTTGGGCACCGGCCGGCAGCCTCACTGCGGCCCTCACGGTCTCTCCCGGGTACGGGTCTGCACGGGGCAACGCCGTGAGCGACGCTCCTCAGGAACCGGCGTGTGAAACGCCCTGCACGAGCTGGTTCAGGACGTCCAGGATCTTCTGTCCCGCCGCCGTCGGGGCGATGAGGACGCCCAACGCCAGAACGATGACCACGGTCATCTTCTCGTCGAAGCGGCTCCGGGCCTCGGTACGGCGGCGCAGCCGGAAGAACGCAATGATCACGAGCAGGACTGCCACGTTGATCGTCAGCAAGCGCCCAGACCCTCCGCCAGACCCCAGCCGCTCCCGCCGGAAGGCCGCGGACATCCGTCCCAGCCTCCTTGTGTAGCGCGAAGCCGGCGGCGCGGTGCCCGAGTTGCCCGTGATTGGCAGAAAGCCACCTCCTGGCCGGAACCCGCACAGGGGCAGACCTGCGGACGCTACCCGCCGGATGTGGTCAGGCGAAGTGGACCGTGATGTAGAGGTCCCCTGAATCGCCACCGTTCGTCCCAGCCATGCCCATGCCCCACACCTCTGGGCGGCCGGACAGTGGATGCGGGTGCATCGATCTGGGCGCCGCTGTGCCCCACCTGGGCCGGTAGCCACGGCAGGTGCCGGCCTTCCTCCGGGCATCGTGCCGGAGGCGGCTGGGGCGGTCCACGCTGCGCAGATGTGATTGGCTCGCCGTCGGCTGGAACCTCGTCACCTCACGACAAGGTCTCCTGGCCGGCGGGGGGGGGGCTCGTGTTTTCGGCCGTCTTCGGCCCGAACTTTGACTCCTTCTCCCGCAGCCCGCACCATCTACGTCCATAGATACTGCTAGGCATGATCAGATCAAGAGGTACACGGCTCCTCACCCTGCTCACAGCAAGTGTCCTTCTGCTGCTGGGTGTCCAGGCCGCTCCCGCGTCAGCGCAGGTTTTCTGCAACGAGGGCCACTCGGTCGACGGCGCCATCTGGACGGAGTACACCCAGACACCCGGTGTGCAGCAGTCTCTCGGCTGCCCCTCCACCGACGAACTCGCTCTTCCGGACGGCGTCGGCCGACGCCAGGTGTTCGAGAATGGCTCGATCTACTGGAGCCCCAACACCGGAGCGCACCCGGTACGCGGCCTGATCGGATGGTTTTGGGGACAGAATGGGTACGAAGGGGGCAATTTCGGCTACCCGACGACGGACGAATTCAACGGCGACCACATCGGGGGCAACGTCGACGACAACAAGGGCGTAGAGCAGGGCTTCGAGCACTTCCGGTATCTCCTGTACAGCCCCGGCCAGTCCGACGCCTTCGAGACCTGCCAGAGTCAGTGTGTCGGCTACAGAGGAAATACCTACTCGAAGTGGGTGGAGACGACCGACGTCTACGTCAACCTGGCCGACCGCAGCAAGCGTTCCGTACACGTCACCCCGACCGCCGCCGCGTTCCAGAGCACCGGGCACACCACCGCTTCCAGTGACGTGCCGGATGACTGGAAGCAGGTGTGGTCCAACACGCCGCTGTTCCCGAACGCCACACAGACCGAGATAAACTCGACCTACGAGCAGCTTTACTGCCACGCGGAGTATTCCTACCGCAACACTAGCGGCGGCCACTTCGGCGGTCCGACCTGGGACCTCGAAGTCTGGCGCGATGACATCGGCATGAATTTCGCGAAGATGCTCGCATCCAGGTGCAACTGGTAGCACTGACAGACGTCGAAGCCCCTCGCTAACCTCCTTCCGTTCCTAGTTCACCCATACCCAGGTCACCGAGGGGGACGGTTCGTCCCCCAGTCCAGGGGGACGAACCGTCCCCCTCCCGCGTTCCGGACCGCCCTACGGTCGATCCATGGCCTAGCGTGAATTCGTGGATGAACTCCCCTTCCCCTGGGACACGGTGGTGGAGGACCCGGCAACGGGACACTCCTCTGTTCCATAGTCGGTGGTAGTAGCGAGTGACGCCAGATTGTGCATGTCACCGGCCTCACGGCGTCTGGCCCTGGCCGACGCCGCGCTCTGAGTGTGCCGGCGTCGCGGCCCGTACCGCTATTGAGCCAATCGGTGGACGATGGGGGTTGGTGGTCTGGTGTGGGGCAGGAGAAGGTGATGGCCGATCTTTCGCAAGTGCTGCAGCAGACCATGCGTCTTCGTCATGTGACCGCTGGGGGTCTCGCGGAGGTGACGGGGATCCGTACGCCGCGGATACGGGCGTTCGCCGAAGACGGCGCTGGCGGGCCGGTCCGGCCTACGGAGCAGGAGCTGACCGAGTTGGCCGCAGCTCTCGGGCTGCCGCTGCCGGACGTCCTTGAGGCCGCCGGTGTTCCTGCCGTGGCGCCGGCCTGACCTCCGCCCCGCCCGTGGAGATGTTCGCCGTCGCTCTCCCGGGCCTCCTCCTCGGGCTGGTGCTGACACTGGACCGCTACGAGGAGCGCCTGCTGGTTCCCCGGCCCGGTCCCGGCACCGCCGCCCCAATACTGCCCGGCACGCACGCCGCTGACGGACAGCCGGTGACCGGGCGGCTACCTGGTGGGATCCGGGTACCGGGGTACATGCCGGTCAGCCGACTAATTGGGGAGGGTAACGGTGGGTGAGGGGTCGATGAAGGCCGTGGGTTGGGCGCAGTCCTTTCCCATATCGAGCGGAGTGCAGGCGGGCCGGCGATGGGCGCGCCGGCACGTGGAGGCGCTGGAGAGGACTCGTGAAGCCCCCGAGACGGTGGACGATATCGAGCTGACGGTCTCGGAGAAGAGCACCAACGCGCACGTCCACGCCCACAGCGGCGCGCAGGTGATGCTGGCCTGGGACAGCCGGTGCCTGCACGTCAGCGTCCCCGACTCCGGTGGCGGCGAGCCCGCGGCCCCTGCGCCGGACCCCGACCGGGCCTCCGGCCGGGGCCTGGTTCTGGTTGACTCGCTCGCCGACAGCTGGGAGACCCGTCAGCAGACGGACGGCAAGACCGTGACGGCCTGCTTCCTCCCGCCGGGCCACCCCGACCCGCACACAGGCGGCGGGAAGTATGGGCGGAGCGCGGCGCGCTACCGGGTCACTCCGGGAGAACGCTGATCCGCGGGCATCGAAACGCCGGAACCGTGACCTTGGCCACGACGCCGGGGCGGCTGGGCAGCTCCCGGCTCGGGTCGAGGTCGCAGCCCGGGAAACATGTCTTCCCACAGCGTCGTCGGCCGGGCGGGAAGCCACAGGGCCGGCCACAGGCCCAGGAGGAGCCCGGTGTTGAGGAAACGGTGAAGGTCAGCCTGGTCGCAGGCTTCCCTGATGACGGTCTCGTACAACCGGCACCGGTGCTTGTCCTGGCCAAGGTCCTGCGCTGCTGCGACCAGTCCAGGG
>NZ_JAPVLS010000168.1:0-8700 GCF_027158125.1 Streptomyces sp. H39-C1 | reverse complement strand
TCGAGTACGACTTGCGATCGCTCATCCCGTCACCCAAGCGAATCCCGAACGCCTGACCGGCAATAATGCTTCACCGTCACCCCATCGAGTGATCATAAGCAGGACAGAAGATCACGTACCGCACTCTCAGTGACGACCAGAGCCGCACCCTGTTCAGCGGGGTCGTACGGCCGGGCCGGATGCCACGACCAGACCGCTGTGCGTACTGAGGGCATCGCCGAGCAGTTCCGCCACCACCCGAAGGCCGAGGTCGACGAGGGCTACCGGGGACTGGCCAACGAGTTCCCCGACCAGGTCAGCGCCCGGCCGAAGAAGCCGAAGGACGACGCTCCACTCGGCAAGCACCACGCCTGGCGCGAACAGCGACGCCGCCAGTCCTCCGCCCGGATCTGCGTGGAACACACCAACGCTGAGTACAAGCAGTGGCGCCCGCTCCAGCGGTTCATGGGTCGCCGCGAGACCTACCCCGAGACCCACCTCTCGATCGTCGCCCTGGTCTCCGACCGCTCCGCCCGGCGGGCGACCCGCCGCAAGCTGAGCACCGAACTGGTGCTCGCCCGGCAGATCGCCTGCTGATCACCCACCGGCCGACCCGCCAGGCGAGCACGCCCCAACGTCAATTACTCCCAAGGTCGCGTTACCACCGTGTGCTCCCCCACCGTGCCATTCCGCCGGCTGGACTCCGCCAGCGGCTGGCTTCGACGGCGTGCCCGCGAACAGGCCGCAGTTTCGAGCGCGTGCCCCGGCCCCCGGGCCGGTTCCCAGGATGTAGCACCTTCCGGGACCGCTAGTTCGTGACCCCACGGGCAGGCGGCCTTCGGCGGCCGAGGTGGGCTCCCTACGCCTCGGAGCGCTCGCAAAACTCGGCCGTGAAGCCGAAGTAGTGCTGAGGGCCCAGGGCGCTCCGCAGTGTTCCAGCACTGAATGCGAGGGTTGCGAATGTTGCCATATGGCAACTGTTTGTTCTAGTGTCCGGTCGGGACGCACCAGGCGGCCTGCGAGCTGGTTGCTCGTGGTGCGAAGGAGACGATAGCTGTGGGGGGTCACCGTTCGCTGCCTCCGTATGAGACATCCGGCACTGTAGCTTCATCGCCGCTGCCCGAGGTCACCACCGTCCGGAAAGTGATGTCGCCCCCGCTCTCGTCGCGTGAGCTGGGAAGCGATGAGCTGCCCAGGATCCTGTTGATCGAGGACGATCCCGGGGACGCTTTCCTGGTTAAGGAGCTGATCTCCGACAGCGGCATCACCCCGCAGGTGACGTGGGTTCGCACCCTCGCCGAGGGCCGAGGGGAACTGGCAAGCACGGTGCCGCAGTGTGTGCTGCTGGACCTGCACCTCCCGGACGCCGAAGGTCTCGACGCTGTGCGCCAGATCTTGCACGCGGCTCCCTGGGCCGCGGTCGTAGTGCTGACGGGCTTGGCGCAGGAGCACACCGGTCTGGCCGCGGTGGCGGCCGGCGCGCAGGATTATCTGGTCAAGGGCCAGGTGGACGGTGACTTGCTGAGGCGGGCGATCCGCTATGCGATTCAGCGCAAGCACACCGAGCTTGCCGCGACCAAGGTGCAGGCCAGTGAGATACGTGCTCAGGAGAACGCCCGCCTGGAGCGTGGCCTACTGCCGACTCCGCTGTTGCGCGACGATCGGGTGCAGGTCAGTGCGCGCTACCGCCCGGGCCGGGCCCAGTCCTTGCTGGGCGGTGACTTCTACGACGTGGTGCAGACTCCGGACGGCACCGTTCATGCCGTGGTGGGGGATGTGTCGGGTCATGGGCCCGACGAGGCGGCCCTGGGTGTGTGTCTGCGCGTGGCGTGGCGGGCTTTTGTGCTGGCAGGTTTGCAGGACGGTGCCCTGTTGGGAATGCTGCAGCAGATCTTGGTTGCCGAGCGGTCGGATCCGGAGATCTTCGCCACGGTCACGTCGCTGAGGCAATCACCCGAGGACGGTTCGCTGAGAATCGTGCGGGCCGGCCATCCGGGCGTGCTGGTGCATTCGCTCGCGGACATACAGCTGGAGGAGGTCGCCGGTGGCCCGGCGCTGGGCATCGTGTCCGGCGGCAGTTGGCCGGTGGCGAACCTTCCGGCCCCGCGTGACGGGGCGGTGGTGGCGTTCACCGACGGTCTGATCGAAGGGCGCATCGGACAAGGGTCACAGCGGTTGGGCGAGGACGGTCTGCTCGCGCTGGCCCGCAAGTACCTGCACCTGCCCGCCCCCGCGTTCCTCGACACCCTGATCTCCGCAGCGCAGGATCTGGCTGCCGACAGCGGAGGACTGGCCGACGATGTCGCTGTCCTCCATCTGAAATGGAGCGCCACCGCGTGACATCCCTACAGGCCCCCCTCCATGCGCCGACAGAGCGGGCCTCCTCGGCATCCGGGCCGCCGCTGCCCCCTGAGAAGCCTGGACGCCCGGATCGGCCTCGTCGGTTGAGTGTGCAGGGGTGGATCCTCATCGCGCTGGGCATCATGGCCGCCCTGACCGTACTCGCCGGCATCATCGGCTCCACACTCCTGTCACGAACAAGTGCCGCCGCCGACCACCTCGTCAACCAGATCGCTCCCGCACGCACCGCGGCCGCACAACTGCAAACCGCGCTGGTGGACCAAGAGACAGGGGTGCGCGGCTACCTGCTCACCGGCGACAAGCGCCTACTGGAATCCGACACCCAGGGCCGCGCGGCACAGGTACAGGCAGCCGCCCAACTCACCCACCTCCTGAGCTCCAACTCCCAGGCCATGGCCAATTTGAGCGCGGTCGAGATCGCAGCACGGCAGTGGCGGGTCCGCTTCGCCGACCCAGTCCTGAACGCCCCGCGGGGCACGACCGCCTCGGTAGAGGCCGGCAAGACGTCCTTCGATCATCTGCGGAGCCTGCTGGCCGCCCAGGACACCTACCTGAGCCAGGAACGAGACCGGGGTTGGGCCGTCCTGCTTCACGTACGCGGCCAGCGTGATGCGGTGTTTCTCTCGACTCTGGCGCTGTTCCTTGTGACCGGCATCGCGTTGGCCGTGCTGCTGCACCTGGCCGTCGGTCGGCCGCTGACCGCTGTGCGCGTCGCTGCGGCGCGCGTCGCAGGCGGAGATCTCTCCCACCGCATCCCCCACCAGGGGCCGGCTGATCTGCAGGCCATGGCGTACGCGGTCGAGGCCATGCGGGTGCGCGTGGTCCAGGAGTTGGAGGCCTCACGTCAACAGGAAACGCAGCTGCGCCAGCAGCGTGCGGCGCTGGGCGATCAGGCGGCCGAACTGCGGCGCTCCAACGCTGAGCTGGAGCAGTTTGCCTACGTCGCGTCGCACGATCTGCAGGAGCCCCTACGTAAGGTGGCCTCCTTCTGCCAACTGCTGGAAAAGCGCTACGGCGCTCGCCTGGACGAGCGCGGGATCCAGTACATCGCATTCGCCGTCGACGGCGCCAAACGCATGCAGGTCCTGATCAACGACCTCCTCACCTTCTCGCGGGTCGGGCGCATGCACGAGACGTTGACCGAAGTGGACCAGGACGACACGGTCGACCGGGCCCTGCGCAACGTGGCTGCCGCCCTGGAAGACAGTGACGCCACCGTCCACCGGCCGGACCGGCTGCCCGCCGTCACCGGCGATGCGACGTTGCTGACCATGCTGTGGCAGAACCTCATCGGCAACGCCATCAAATTCCGCCACCCGGACCGGGCCCCCGCCATCCACATCACCGTTGACGCGGAACCCGACGATCCGACCATGCGGCGGTTCGCCGTCACCGACAACGGCATCGGCATTCCCGCGGAATTCACCGACAAGGTCTTCGTGATCTTCCAGCGCCTGCACGGGCGCGGTGAGTACGAGGGAACCGGCATAGGCCTGTCCTTGTGCAAGAAGATCGTCGAGAACAGCGGCGGCCGCATCTGGATCGATTCCGCCCACACCACCGGCACCCGCATCGCCTTCACCCTTCCCACCCTCAGCGAGCAGCCGACCACCCCCACACCCCGACCGGAGGCCGACCGTGAATCCCAGCCCTGAACCCATCGAGGTCCTCCTGGTCGAGGACGACGCAGGCGACGAGCTCATGACGCGCGAGGCCTTCGAGGACAACAGGATCGGCAACACCTTGCACGTGGTCCGCGACGGCATGGAGGCCCTTGATTTCCTCTACCGCCGCGAGCCCTACACCCACGCGCCGCGGCCCGATCTGATCCTGCTCGACCTCAACCTGCCCAAATACGACGGACGCCAGGTGTTGGAGCGCATCAAAGCAGACCCCGACCTGAACCACATTCCGGTCGTGGTGCTGACTACCTCCTCGGCCGAGGAGGACATCCTGCGCAGTTACAAACTCCACGCCAACGCCTACGTGACCAAGCCGGTCGACCTCGACCAGTTCATCACCGCCATCCGCCAGATCGACGACTTCTTCCTGACCGTCGTGCGGCTGCCCCGCACCCGCTGACCGGCGAGAGGCCCGCCGTCGATACACGACGCGAGCAGCACCAGGGCGCAGTCGGATTCCAGTCCTCTTCGCCGTGAACACGGGCAGCCGTTTTCCACCGCCCACCTGATGCCTCCCTCAGCGGTGGTTGGTGGACGGGATGGCCTCAGGTGGGGTTGCTGCGGCCGTTCCAGTCCAGGCAGACCACCAGAGCGTCGTCCTCGGCGTCCGCGGCCCGGTAATCGGCCAGCTCTCGAAGGACCGCTCCAGGGACGTCAGCGGGGGGTAGGAGGCTGGCGGCGCCAATCGCCCGGGATAGCGCCTGATCTTCGTACGCCTCGCCGGCCGGCGAGGCGGCGGCGTAGACCCCGTCACTGACAAAGACCAGACGGTCGCCGGGCAGGACCCGGAACTCCTGGACGACATAGTCGGTCTGGTCGAACATCCCCAGCGGCAGCTGGGCCTCGAACGGAATGCGTTCCACGGTCTTGTCGCGCTGGCGCCACAATTGCGGCGAACCCGCATCAACGACCTGGACCTGGCCGGTGGCCAGGTCGAAGGAGAGCAGCAAGGTGGAGACGTGCTGATCGCCGCCGTGTTCGGTGTACAGGGCCTGGTCGGCCAGTGCGGCCTGGTCCGCGATGCCGATCCCGGCACGGCGGGCGTTGCGCAGCGCGTTGACGGCGAGATTCGTCAGGAGGGATGCCTCGATGCCTTCACCCATGCCATTGGTGATCGTCAAGGTGAGGGTTTCGGCGGTGCTCGCCCAGTCGAAATTGTCGCCGTGGATCGCGTACGCGGGCTCCAGCTGTGCACCGATCGAGTATTCGGTGCGTGCGCACGCTCGGGCAGGCAGGAGCTGCCACTGCATCTCTGCGGCCAGCGTCAGCCGATTGACGCGCCGCGCCTGCAGGTATACGTCGGTATCGCGCTCCGCGACAAGGATCTCGTGGCCCAGGAGCCCGGCGATGTCTGCCAGGTCGCGGACCGCCACAGGGGTGTAGTCCGCCTGTGGTAGCCGGACGGTCAGGACGCCCAGCCGGTCGCCGCGCACCGTCACCGGCAGATGCAGGCTGACCATCCCGTTCTCGGCATCCCGCTCCTCCTGCGCCTCCTGGCTTCCGAAAGCCCGCCCCTGTGTGCTGGCGTGCACCGAAACTGCAGCGGCGGTGTGCGGCAGGGCAGTGACCGGCTGCAGCACCCGCTGGCTGTAGTCAGCCATCAGCAGGTCCACCGCGTGGGCACCGTAGTGCGCGGCCAGCGCCGAGCGCACCGCCTCCAGGAGCGCGTGCGGAGCCGCCGTGCGCAGGGCACGTTCCACGGACAGGAAATTCGTCATGGGCGGATCAGGGCTTTCTCAGGGCAGGAATGGGGCTGATCACATCGGGCAGTGGAACGGTATCGGGATGGAAAAGAGCCGCAACGGATGGCACAGTGGGACCATGCCTTCCACTCTCCTGTCCTCCAGCGCCGCGCGGGCGGCTCGTGCAAGCGGGACGGTGGCGGAATTGCTGGAAGTGCTCTGGGGTCGCGGGCAGGAAGACGCCCCACAAGGTTCGATACCCCCCTCCCAGCTGCGCGCCCTGACCGTGATCGAGGAGTGTGAGGGCGCCAACCTCCGGGCCCTGAGCCAGGCCCTCGGCTCGCGGCCCTCCGCGGTGAGTCGGCTGTGCGACCGCCTGGAAGCCGCCGGCCTGCTAGAGCGCACCCCCAGTGCGACCAGCGGCCGCGAGATCGAACTGCGCCTGACCTCGCACGGGCAGACCGCCCTCGCCGACATCCGCGCGGCACGCCACAACGAGCTGACCGCCGTCCTGCAGACCATGCCCGCAGCCAAACTCGCCGTTCTCGCCGAAGGCCTGGAGGCATTTCACAGCGCCGCCCGCCACCGGATCGGCATCGAGCGACCCGCCGACACCCGGGCTCCGTCCGCGGATACCGCTTAGCAAGCGCCGCACTGTCAATCCTCCCCAGCCCCCGATGATGAGCCCGCGTTGCGGCTCACCCGAGGTCCATCACTCGAACTATAGTGCGATACGGGCGGCTCGGGCGCCCGAATCTCGTTCACAGACCGCTCGATGCTTCCAGGGTGGAACAGCACCGGCAAAATGGTTGCTAGACGGAAACTATACGGCTAGCGTGAGGATCGGTGCGCACTCGCAGGCGACGACTGCGCACCGAGGACCGCAGAGAAAATCCCTCCCCAGGGGTCGGCGGCGGGATAAAGGGCTGGCATGGCCTATCAAGCCCCGGCTCAGCCAGCGCGCACCCCTGCGTGGGGAGGTCAGCTATGGCGCCCGGCGACATCATCGACGAGCTCTCCCACGCCCACCGCGGCATTGAGGAACTCTTCGCACGAATCGAGAGGCTGCTGCCTGGCGATGCACAGCGCCGGGGCCTTGCCGAGCAGGCCATCATCAAGCTGGTGGCACACGCTGCAGTCGAGGAGCGGCACTTCTACCCGATAGTCCGCCGATACCTCCCCGGAGGTGACGCGACGGCGGACCGAGGGATCGAAGACCATGCTCGCGCCGAGCACCTGATGAAGAAACTGGAAGGTGCCAGCGCAGGAGAGCCGCGCTACGACGCGCTACTGGAACAGCTGGCCAGCCAGGTCTGGGCGCACATCCAGGACGAGGAGCACCATCTGTTCCCCCAGCTGCGAACTGTGATCCCCTCCGAAGATCTGCTCGACCTGGGCGAACAAGTAAGACGGGCGGAGAAGACCGCACCGCCCGCCCCCCTGTGAGTCCGGCTCACGACGGTGGCCGTGACGACGAAGGGCCCAGCCGTACGAATCCGCGACTCATTGAGCCAGTGCCACCATCACACCTGACGGCGGACGCCTCTCGCCGGCCCGCAGATCGGTACCGCACAGCCAGCGACCTTCGGCCGAGACGTCCGCAGACCCAGCAGACACCGATGCACCGCAGCCCTTCCGCGCAACAGCTCGATCCACCCCCTAAGGGTTGTCCCGTAAATGATCTCCGAGCTGCCTCGGGTGTGGTGGGCCATGGTCGGGGTCGCTCGCTTATCCGGCGAGGTTGATGTTGTGCAGGCGGGCGATGCTGAGCATGGCGTGGTGGACTCCGTCGCCCTTGAGGCGGCAGTCGCGGAGGATCTTCCAGGTCTTCATGCGGGCGAAGACGTGCTCGACGCGGGCGCGGACTTGTTTGTGGGACGTGTTGTGGGCTTGTTTCCAGTCGGGCAGTTCTTCGCCTTTGCGACGGCGGTGGGGCATCACGAGCCCGGTGCCCGGGTAGCCGCCGTCGGCGATCGTCATGGTCCTGCCGACGGCCGCTTTCGCGCCGGACTCCTCCCACGCCTTGCAGTCGTTGCGGTTGCCGGGCAGGGGCCGGCCGACCGCTACGACAAGACGGGTGTCGGCGTCGATGACGACCTGGTGGTTGGTGGAGTACCGGTAGTTCTTGGACTGCGCGGCAATGGTGTGGTCGCGGGTCGGAACCAAGGTGCCGTCCACGATGAGCACGGTGTCCTTGCGGAACCGCTGACGCGGCTGGAGCGCGAGCGAGGGGCCGAGATGGTCAATGATCCGGTCAGCCGCGGACTTCGAGATACCGAAGAGCGGAGCGAGCTGGCGCATCGTCAAGTTCGTGCGCCAGTACGCCGCCACCAACAGAACCCGGCCTTCCAACGGGAGGCCCCACGGTCGGCCCTTACGGACCGGATCCGCACCTTCGCGGCGCAGCGCCGTCACCAACTTGCCCAAGGAACGCGGACTCAACCCGGTGAACGGGGCTATCCAAGACGGCTCCGACGCCGTGATCACACCAGACACCACAAGATCATCTCACCCGAGACCAGCAGTTACGGGACAGGCCTTAGACATTCGAACGCCGAGAAGGGCGTACCGATCCAGGCAGCAATTCCGCCCACAGGGCAGAATATCAACGCCCATGGAATGGCAGCGCGTTAGTAGAACAGAATGACGCATGACTGTGATGCCAATGGCGGATCGGCAAGGAGAACAAGGGCCCAGTCATGCGGTTCACACGCTTTGCCGGGGAGCATAAAGGCGATCCCCATGAACACATGCACGGCCAGGAAGGCGAGGAGATAGCTGAGTCACGGGTTCCTGAGGCGCCCCGACCGATCGAAGTGTCAACTGGTTCCGCGACTTTCCTCCGGCGGCGGCATGGACCATGGGGGCAGACCTGCTGTCGGCGTACTACCTAACCTCCCCAACCGCGTACGGATGAACGTCCCCAGCTATGTCGTGTGCGGGAGCACGGCTGCGTCAGCCCCTGACGATGCAGAAGGGATGCCCGGCCGGATCAG
>NZ_JAPVLS010000167.1:0-8726 GCF_027158125.1 Streptomyces sp. H39-C1 | reverse complement strand
TCTTGGCGATGAACGCCGCGACCGTCTTGTTGCCGTCCTTGATGAACGGCAGCCCCGCAGCGGTCTGGTAGACGCTGATTGCCAGATTCTCCAGTGACGCCGCCGTTTGCAGCGCCATGATGTCGTCGCCCGTGGTGGCCGCGGCGCGTGCGGAGCTCAGCAGTGCTGCCGCTCCGGCTGCGCCGGCGACCGCTCCGCCGCGTTGCCACCAGCGCCGGGACCGGGGTGCGGTGGCCTCGGTGAAGTCGTCCAGTGCGCTGCTGGTGATCCGCAGTGCGTCGCTGTTCAGGTCCTGCGACTGCTCGGTGAGTATTTCCAGCAGCCGGGTGTCGATGCGCTCTACGCCCATCACGCCCCATCTCTCCTCGCACCCGCTCCATCGCGGGGGCTCCCACGTGACCTTCGGCCCCACAGCGTGAACGGATTGCTCTCCACACCGGCAGGAGGCCACATTCACCCGCAGGGGTGACATGCCACGTCCCTCGTGGGGTCGCCCACAGCACTCCGTGCTGAGGAAGGGAATCTGTCGCCGGTGGGAAGGAGCGTCGTGGTCAGGGCTTGGTGAGGCTGATGTAGAGCTGGGTCCAAGCGGTGTCTTGTGTCGTAGCGGGCTTGCCGTCGCAGAAGCGAACGGCTCCCATGGCTGTGTAGTACTTCATCATTCCCAGCACGGCGAGGGGCTTGGCATTCCTTCCCGCGGTGTAGTCCGGGCTGGGCAGGAGACTTTGGTGGGCCCGGCAGGCGGGCTTCTTGCCGTCGGAGGCGGTGTCGAGCGCACCGGTGCGCTCCTCGGATGAACCGCATCCGGTGAGTGCTAGAGCGCCCAGCACGAGCAGGGCGGCCCAGTGGGTCCTGGTGGGCAATGGCATGCGGATCTCCTGCCTTCGGGGGATTTGCGGGTGGGGCCGTAAGCGCCGATGGCCTCATAGCGGCATGGCGCGCAGTGCGGTGCCGACTCCGACGGCCAGGATGAGCAGGGCGGTACCCAGGGGCGTGATCCGGGCTCCCCACGTGGCCAGCCGGCTGGCGCGTTCGCCGTTGAGGGCCGGGATACGGTCGCGCAGTTTGAGGAGGAGCAGGCCGGCGGCGGCGAGGGTGGCGGCCATGCCGATGCCGTAGCAGACGACGAGGACGACGCCGAAGGCGGTGCGACCCAGGGCGATGGACCCGAGGAGCACCACCAGTGCGGAGGGGCTGGGAACCAGGCCGCCGGCGATCCCGATGCCGATCAGGCCGCCCTTGTTGTGACGCGCGTCGTCACCGTGATGGTGATGCCCGAACAACCCGTGGCTGTGATCATGTCCGCCATGACGGTGATCGACGTGTGCATGATCATGCCGGACATGAGGGGAGTGCCCGTCGTCGGAAGGTTGCTGGGAATCCGGGTGTTCGTGCTGCGCGGTCAGGCTGTGGGGTTTGGTGGCATCCGCAGCGGTGGTTGTCTCGAGGTTTGTGGGGTGGCCAGCATGCACGGCGACCAGGTGGTCTGCTGCGACGTGTTCGCCGCCCGGGTCGGACGGGTCATCCTGGCTGTGCGCTCGGGTGTGGGCGTGATGTCCGCGATCGTGCGTGTGGTCGTGATGCGCGTGGTCTCGTTGACGGTGAGCACGCAGGTTTCGCAGGGCTGCCGGAAGGAGCCAGATGCCCGCTGCGGTGATCAACAAGCCGCTGATGGTGCCGAGCCAGGCCAGGGCTTGTTCTCCGACGAGCGCGGAGGACACGCTCAGGGCTGTTCCCAAGGCCAGCACGGAGCCGGTGTGGGTGAAGGTGACGGTTGTGGCGACGGTGACGGCGTCGCGCGGGCGGCCCTGACGTCCCGCCAGGTAGGCGGCCATGATGGTCTTCCCGTGGCCGGGCAGAGCGGCGTGTCCGGCTCCCAGTACGAGTGCGAGGAGCACAGCCAGCAGACCGATGGGGAGGGTGAGTCGGTCCTGCTCGGTGAGGGAGCCCAGATGCGCGTCGAGGGCTGCGTACCAACTTCCCAGCATGCCGGTGCCTGACAGTCTCGCTGGATCCGCACCGGGGCCGGAGCCCAGGGTGACGTGGGCGTGTCGTACATCGGGCGGATTGGACAGCAGATCGGCAGGGTACTTCCGTAGCTCGTTGGACGCGGAGTGCGCCGGCACGTCGGACGAGCCAATCCGTACCCCGTCGCCTTTGACGGTGATCTCGTGCCAGCCGATGCGGGCCGGGTCCACCCCGGTGGCCAGCTCCACGACACCCGACGCTTCCAGTTTCGCTGGGGCGGTCAGGTGGCATTCCAGACGCCCGGTGTCCAGCCCCGCCTGCCCGCGAACGAGTCGGTAGGTGTGCGACAGAACGTGAAAACGCAGCGCGGCCCGCGGCGCCGAACCGGCGCTGTGCGGTGCCGCTGACGCGCTGATGCCCTGGGCGACCGTGGTACAGGCGGTGGTGGCGTGGGTGGCGGCTTCTGCGGGGCTGAGCCGGCCGTTGTGGTCGGTGTCCAGGGCGGGCATCCCCTGGAGGGTGGGGATCTCGGCGGTGTCCACCACGGCCAAGTCATCCACCCGGTCCGGGTGGATGCTCAAGCCGTCGTAGCGGTTGACCGTGAAGTTTCCCAACGGGTGCGCGGACACGCTGGGAGTGGCCAAGGCCAGCAGTACCGGGACTCCGATGAGGAGAAGTGCGGCTCGTCGTGCGTACTCGGCAGGGAAGCTCATTGCTGTCCTTCGAGGCGGGCCAGGCGCGCTCGTGCGTCGGGTGCGTGCAGGGGAGAAAAGACGGGGTTGGCGGCTAGCGCACCGGCAAGGTCGGTGCGCGCCGGTTGATCATCGCCGAGGCTCTGTTCGATGACGCCGCGGTGGTATCGCACGGTGGCGTCGCGCCAGCCGAGCCGGTTGGCCTCACGTGCCAGGGGGAGTGCCTGGGCGTCCTGGCCGGCGCGGTGCAGAGCCCAGCTCAGCGCGTCAGCTACCAAGACACTACGGCGGCGGCCCCATTCGGCAGTGAGCAAGGTGACGGCGAGTCGCGGATTGCCGTGGTCGGCCTGGTACTGGCCGAGGTTCAGGTCGTCGACGACGCCGTTGATGGCGAAGAGCTTTTGCTCCGCCTCCAGGACGAGGTACTGGGCGCGCGCTTCCGTGGGACGGCCGAGGGATTCGAGCAGTTCGCCAAGTTCCAGAACGTACTGGGGCTGGGGCACCCGGGAGATGGCGGTGCGGTAGTCCGTGACCGCCCGATCGCTCTGCCCCAGAGCCGCCTCGGCACGGGCGGCTCCGGCGAGCGCGGCGGTGAAGGACGGATCCAGGGCCAAGGCCTTCCGGTAGCGCTGCAAGGCCGGTGTGGTGGCCCCCGTGTTGAAGGCCAGCTCCCCCAGGTAGTGCTGACAGAACGCCTCGTCCGCTGGATTCGAGGCGTCCTCGAGTCCCCGTCTCAGTGCCTGGGCCGCCTCCTCGGTGCGGCCCTGCAACTCCAAAATGTACGCGGCACGGGTGAACGACGCGGTGGATGGGTGCAGATCCAGCATCCGTTGAACGGCCGCCTCAGCACCCTGGTCGTCTCCCAGTTGCGTCAGCGCGTCGGCGAGAGCTCCATAGGCGGCCCAGGCATAAGGGTTGCCTGTCACCGCCTGATCGGCCCAGGTGCGGGCCTGAATGAACTGGTGGCGCGCGTTGGCAAGGCCGGCCATGCCGGTCTGCGCCACGGTGTTGGTATCCGGCCGCAGCTCCAGGGAGCGCCGCAGAGCGGTCTCGGCCTTGGGATACAGGGTTGGATCCACCGCGAGACGCGCCTGTTCGACATACGCCGAACCCAACTGTGCCCAGGCCGCGGCATCGGCCGGCTGCCGGCGGAGCCTGACCTGGAGTCGGCCGATCACGTTGCCAATGGACGTCGGTGTGTGCGCCGCATCGGCCGCCGGCGCGGAAGCCCATGAAGGCAGAGGGGCTGGGGAGGTGTGCTCCAACGCCGCGAATCCAGTCAGGCCAGCACACAGTGCGGCGGCGGTGGCGATCAGGGCGAGGCGGCGCATGACGTCATCCCTCGGAAGATGTGGGTGGACCGACGAGCGTGGCGTCCTCAGCGGGACGGGTGAACAGGGGCCGGTGCGGGCAGGTGGCGTCGGCCCGCACCGGCCTGCCGTTGCTCTAGCCCGCCTGGTTCACCGAACCGGTGTAGGGCAGCGCGACGTACGGGAACGCCCTGCCGAACGCGGAACCGGGCCCGTTGACGCCGTCACCTGCGGCCAGCGCCTTGATCAGGTGGCCGGGGGTGGCACCTTCCATGACCTGGATGGCGATGTCGACGACGTCGTCACCCATGCGGCGGCCGTTGGGGAAGCCCTGGAAGTCACCACCCAGCACGCCGAGTCGGTTCGGTTTGGCCATCACCGGGGTCGACATGTTCAGCCGCAGTTCCTCCGCGGGAACGAACCGCTTCTTGTCGACGTCAAGATTCATCAGCTGCGAGTTCAGGTCCACCGCCAGCGGTCCGTTCGCCGCCTTCGCGATGCCCGTCAGGAAGATCTCCTGAAGGTCCTTGCGCGGAGTCGCCGGGGCCGCGATGCCGTAGATGGACTGGATGAGCCGGGGCAGCTCGGGGTAAAGGACCTTGGCGACGACCTTGGGCTGGTTGTGGTCCTCCGACGGCGGCAGCGCGTTGAACGCATCCTTGAGCCCGGCCGGCACGACGACCTCGTTCACCAGCGGGTTGCCCAGCCGCGACACCTGCACGTACTTGCCGGTCGGGGTCTGCTTGCCGGGACTGAGCTGCATGGTGCGCCGCTCGGTGGAACTCCACACACCGATGACCGGGTTGCGCTTGGCGTTGCCCTTGTAAGCGAGCTTGGACTTGGGCACCTGAATGGACAACGTGTTGACGTTGTACCCGTTCAGGGTGTTGTGGCCCGTCTCGGAGAGATTCCCCCCGTAGAGCAGGTCGAAGACCCGCAGGTCCAGGAAGAACGGGTCCGCGGCCTGCGTGGCGACGGTCTGTCCGCCACCGGGCAGCTTTCGCGTGGCCTGGTTGCGGAGTCTGCCGTAGTTCGGCATGGAGGCCTTGCCGACGTTGGAGGGCGTGGCGATGCCGTCCGCGATGAGCGTGACCGGATTCCTGCCCGCCCGGATCTCCTGGAGGGTGTAGTGCTGGCGGAACAGCAGCGTCTGGTCGTTGAGGTTGTTCACGACGCCGTTGTTGTACAGGAACGTCTTTTCGCCTCGACGGTCCTCGTTGCGGAACGTCCATCGGTAGGTCAGGTCCGGCTTGCCGGTGCCCTGGCTGTCGATGTTGATGTCGTAGTGCGCGTCGGCGGCGAACGGATAGAAGTTCGGCCCGCCGTTCGGCTCCTGGAACGGAATCCAGTTCGCCGTCAGCGTCACCGTGTCGGACTTGTCCGGACTGGTGAACGCGTACAGGTCGGTGTTGTCGACCTGCGGATCAGCCGCGATCAGCGGGGCTTCCCGGTGGCTCGACGCCTGGCCGACGCCGCTGCCGGGCCCTGCCAACGCGGCACCGGCGACTGCCGAACCGAGCGCCAGCAGCATTGCCGCCGACTTCCACCGGCTGATGCCAACCGGTGAAGTGTTTGCGATCATGAAGATCCTTTTCTCTCAAGGATGGGGGACCGGCGTGGAGGACTGGGCCTCCGGTCGCTCTTAGCAACCAAGCGACAGTGCGGATTGGTCCCGTATGAAACTCCACTTCATGGGGTGACTTTTCCAGCCACCTCGCCGGTGACTTCAATGGAACTATTTTCTACCGGGCCCGAGGGATGCCTGGTCCCGCCGGCAGGCACGGAGGTTGGGGGCCGAATTCTGCCGCTATCCCGGACTGCGCACGGGGTCGCGTGCCACCTTTCCCCGCTCGAGGCCGCCGGAGTGAGACAAGTGAACCGGTAGATTAGTGCGGCCATTCGGGGCGCACGTCGTCCGTTCGCACACGCGGGCGCGACGACGAGTCTCGAACTATTCGCTTCAGGAGATGGTCCGTTCCTGCCTGTATTTGGTTTGCAGGAAGCGAGGCAGGTGCTTTAACAGTGAACTGGCCACGTCTGATCGGACCGACGAGAAGCACCCCGATGGCACCAATCTCTACCTTCTTCAATTCTCTGGCAGCAACCGCCGCGCGGTAAGAACCACGCAAGTTGATGACCCGACACGGGCGGATACGCCCGGGAGCACGCCACGTTCATCCGGGCGCTGCCAGTGATCGGCCGGTTCACCCTGGAGGCCCATTGCTAGTACTGCGTGGTGAGTGCGAAGGTGTTCGGTAGCGCCATGGGTGTGACCGCGTACGCCTCGGGTGTGAGGCGTAGTTTCGCCGTCGAACACGTTGCAGCCATCTACTGGAGGACACGCAAGCGCATAAGTGGGGATCGACGATTCCAGTCAGGGGCTTCTGCGTTCCGGGACCCTGACAACATCGTTGATCTGTTCTTCCCCAAGCCCTGACGGCACAGGCCCAGCGCTAGCCTCGATCTTTCGTGACGGTCCGTCGGTTTCTCGGCGGGCCGTTTCGGTGTTGTGGGCTGGTCGTGGGTAGGCCGGTGGCCCGGCTGTCGCGTCGGGTGGGCGCCGGGTTCCACGGCTCCGGTGGGGTAGTGAGGCTGTTGGGACGGATAACTCTGCTGGTCAGCCGGGGTTTGGGAGAGCGTCGAGCCGCTGGACCGCGCCTGTGATCACGTCGCTCCAGGGCCAGTGACCGCCGAACCGGAGGTGTCGGCGGCGGGCAGTGGTGACGATCTGGGCGGCAGCGGAGAACAGCCGGAGCCGGAGCCGGCGGGGTTCCCAGAGCCGGGGTTTGCCGGTCAGGGCGAGCATCGGCAGCCAGGCCAGCAGGTCGAGCGCGAGCTGGACGATCTCCAGCCAGATCTGGTTCTGCGCGGTGTCATGCAGGGGAAGGTTGCGCAGGCCGGTGGCGCGGGCGGCCCGGATGCGGTCCTCGGCACGTGCTCGCTGGCGGTGTCGCAGTTCGAGTGTGGCGATCGGGACGCCGGTGGTGTTGGCGGCGAACGCGGTGAGCCGTAGTCCGTCGGCGTCGGTGATGCGCAACTGGGCGCCAGGGTGGGGCCGTTCCTTGCGGACGATCAGCCGCATCCCCTGGGGCCAGCCCGCCAGTACGTCGCCGGCGAGTTCAGCCACCCAGGCACCGTCGCGGATCTCGCCGTCCGGTTCGACGGCGGGTGTCCAGGCCGAGGCGGGGACCTTCAGCACGGCCTGGTGGATGGCGCCGGTGATGGTCATCCCGACCGAGTAGGACAGCCACCGGCCCTGTTTTGTGAGCCAGGCGACGAACTCGTGGGTGCCGCCGGCGGAGTCGGTTCGGACCAGCGTCTGACGTCCCCGCCGGTACTTCTTTGGCAGCTGGGCCAGAGCGAGTTGGGTGGCCTCGATGTGGTCGGCGGCGGTGTTGCTGCCCGCGTTGCCGGGCCGCAGCATGGCAGCCACCGGCTCCCCGGTGCCATCGCGTCCGTGGTCGACGAAGCCCATCAGCGGGTGGTGTCCGTAGGTCTTCTTCCAGGTCGCGGCAGCGTCTTGCTTGTCTGAGTGAGCCAGCACCAGCACTCCGTCCAGGTCCACGATCACCTGTCCGGTGGTGTCCGGCGACGAGGTCCCGGCCAGCTTCCAGACGTGTTCGCGGACCGTGGCCCGTGCTGACCGGATCGCTGTCAGAGCCTTCGGGCCGGCAGCGGCGAGGCTGTCGATGAGGCGGGAGACAGTCGGGTCGGAGGCCACCGGGCCGAACACGGCCGGCTCGGCCCGCAGCATCCCGACATCAGCCAGGCAGTCCCCGCCAAGCGCGACCGCGAGGGCCACGTCCAGCAGGATCTTGCCTGGATCGTGCACCGCCCGAAGCTTTCGCCATGGTGCGAGCGCCGTCGATATCGACGTGTCCAGCCCGATCTTGCGGATGGTCTCGACCAGCAGAACGCCACCGGCCTGGGAGACCACTGCCCGGCCACCGCCCTCGACGCGGACACGCGGGTAGGACCCGATACGCTTCTTCACCTGAGGAGTGCTTCTTTCCACGCGACGACCTGGACCCTAGACAAGTCCCATCGTTCCTGGTCAGGAGCACTCTTCGCGTTTCCGATCACACCTCGGACACCCACCCACATGAAAGCCCGAGGCTAGTCCCCACAGCATCATGGCCAGGATCGTGAGCGTCATCGCCACGAGCAGCCACGCCATGGCCCGGGCGGCGCGCAGCCCATAGCCGGACACTGCCCAGTAGGTCAGAAGGAGACGGCGTTCGGCTCGCGGGGTCTGGGGGTCGTGGCGGCGCATCTGTCGGGTAGGCCCCGTCCCTCTCGGGACGAGGCCCCCCTCAGAACCGTGCGTGCCACTCGTCGCGGCACACGGCTCAAGCAGACCCCTCGGGCAGCACATGATTCTGCGTTTGACCGTAGTCATGGGAGGCGTGATGCCTCCGGTGACAGTCGGAGTGGACCAAGGCTTGGTTGGACGCTTGATCTGACCCGCCGCGTGAGCGGTAGATCAGATGATGCTTGTGAACCGTCCGGTAGCTGGCGTGGAACCAGTTGGCCCAGTCGCGGACTGAGTCCGGTTCGTACGTCGCTCCGTCGATCAGGTCAAGTCCGCACAGCGGACAGAGCCCCTTCTGCCTGGCTGCGGGGCCTTAACCCAAGGCCGGGTAGTTAGCGTTTTCGCAGGTCACGCAAGGGAAGTTGGTGACCATGTCGTGGCGGCGTAGAGGCCGGGGCCGAGCTTGTGGATGAGGCCGCTGGTGGCCCAGCGGTTCAGTTGTCT
>NZ_JAPVLS010000166.1:0-9114 GCF_027158125.1 Streptomyces sp. H39-C1 | reverse complement strand
GCACGGAGACCGCCGCGCCGGTGGCCACGGTGCCCAGCCCGGCAGCGGCCCCCGACTGGGGCAGGAAGCCGACGCCGACCGACAGGGCGGCGGTGGCGAAGGCCAGTGCGGTGGTGGGGCGCAGGAAGCTGGGGCGGGTGAGCCGGCGGGCCAGGTCGACGACCGTCTGACGCTGCTTGGGAATCGGCGCCACCGCCGGTACGCAGATCCCCGTCCACAGTGCGACCGATCCGGCCAGGACGGCCATCACGGTGAACAGCAGCGGCAGGCCGCCGCCGTAGACCAGGGCGCCGCCCAACAGAGGGCCGGCGGTGTAGCCCAGGCTCTTGTAGAAGCCGTAGGACCCGAACGCCCGCCCGTACTTGGCCTTCGGGTTCAGCCGGGCCACCAGGGCGGAAGCGGCCGGGGAGAACGCGGACGCAGCGGCGCCCTGGCCAAGACGCGCGAGCCACAGCAGCGCCGGGTCGCCGGCTACCGCGAACAGAGCTGAGAAGGCGGCGAAGGCGACCAGCCCGCCCAGGAGCACCGGGTGGGCTCCGATTTTGTCGGCCACGGTGCCGAAGACCGGCTTGAGGAGGACTTCGGCGCCGTCGTACAGGGCCAGCAGGCCGCCCAGGACCAGGAGCGACTCGTGGTGGTGGGTGGTGAAGGAGCCGAGGTTGGCGGCGATGCCGTGCGCGCCGAAGGCGGTGGTGAACCCGGCCGCGTACAGCGGCCACATCCGCCAGCGCGCCGCAGCGCCCGCAGCGGGGGGACGCGTGGTGCTGGAGGCGGCCCGCTCCGCGCGGTCATCGTCGCCTGCGGGGCTCACCACGTGCGCGGGTTGACCGGGGCGGCGGTGGTGTCGGCGTGTATGGCGTGTTCGAACAGCTTCTCGGTGTCGTGGGCGGCCTCGGCCAGGCTGGTGCAGCACAGTGCGAGCAGCAGGGCGAAGACCACCAGCGGCATCCGCCGCCGTCCAGGTGGCGGGGCAAGCAGGTCCTTAACCCGGCGTGGCACCGGGCCGCCGGTAGCGGCGAGCAGTGCGGCGGAGGGAGGACTGGTGTTCTTCTTGGCCAGGGCTGCGCGTGCCAGGGCGCGGGCCACCACGGTCCGGTCGCCGACCGCCAGGGCTGCGTCCTCGTCCGCCCAGCGCTCGACGGTGAACGCTCCCTCGGCTGCCAGGGGCCGCAGCAGCGGGCAGGCAGCGGAGGCGAGTTGCAGGGTGACCAGGAAGAAGTGGTGCTGGTGGCGCAGGTGAGCGCGCTCGTGCGCCATCAGGGCTTCGCGTTCGGTGGGCCCCACGGTTTGCAGCATGCCGGTGGACACCACAATCCTGCCGCCCGGCCGGGAGAGGCCGGGCAGGGCGAAGGCTTCCAGGCGGGCGTCGTCGATCACGGCCAGTTCGGTGTCCCCGGGCATTCGGTGGCACTCCTGGTACGCCTGCACGAGCACCCGGCCGCGCCACCACGAGGCCAGGCCCAGGGCGATGGTCATCACCGCCAGGACCGCGCCGGACACGGCTGCCACCGTTACGGGAAGGGGGTCCTGGGCGTGCAGGACCGTGGTGGACCACTGCCCGAAGAACGCCACCAGGGGGATCTGGCCGAAGCCGATGAATGTCAGCAAGGCCAGCGTCCCGGCCCAGCCCGCCACCGCGACCACGGCCGCGCACAGCAACGACCAGGATGCCGCGCGCGGCGGCAGCCGGTGTGCCAGGCGGGGCGAGAGCACCGCCAGTAGGGTACTGACCGCGAAGGGGATGTAGACCCTGATGCGCACCGGGTCAGTGCCCCAGGTCCCCGCGCAGCAGGCGCTGCATCAGCTGCTCGTCCCGCTCGCTCAGCTCGGACACGAAGCGGGCCAGTACCGCTTCGCGGTCCGATCCGTGCTCCAGTAGGGAGACCATCTTCTCCGCGGTGTGCGCGGCCTCGTCGCGCACCGGGGTGTAGGCGTACCCGCGCCCCACACGCCGGCGGATGAGCATGCCCTTGTCGTGCAGCCGGGCCATGATCGTCATGACCGTGGTGTGCGCCAGGTCCCCTGGCAGTGCCTCGTTGACCTGGGCCGACGTCAGCTCGTCCGGCGCCGCCCACAGCACGCCCAGCACATCGCTCTCCAACTCGCCGGCGGCCCGCCGTCCGCCGCTGCGCACTGGATCACGCATGGCTCACCGTCTCCTTCGTCTGCAGGTCCGCTCGCTGCCGCCCTGCCACCGGTCGGTCGCTTACATTGCGGTGACCGCGCGCAGTGCGGCCAAGGCCAACCCAGAGGTTAGCCTCCACGTGCGCCGCCGCGGGGTCGGCTGCGCGCGGACCGGCCACCCAAGCTACTACACGATGTAGATAAGCTGTGCGAGTGCCAGCAAGCCGGGGATCTCCAGGGGCGTCCGGGATGCGGAGGCGGCACAGCTAGGCCGCGGGCCGGTTCCGGGTCACGCCCAGGGCGGCATCGTGGGCCTGCGCGACATGGCCGGGCACGCCGGTCGGTTAAAGGTGGCCATTGCCCGGAAGGGGGAGCGGTGCGAGTTCTCGTGGTGGAGGACGAACGACGGCTGGCCGATCTGCTCGCCCGTGGGCTGCGGGAGGCCGGTCACAGCGTCGATGTGCGGCACAGTGGTACCGAGGGGTTGCAGGCCGCGGTGGTCGGCGATTACGACGCGGTGGTGCTGGACGGGATGCTGCCGGGCCTGGACGGCACGGCGGTGTGCCGGGAGTTGCGCCTGCGCCGCCTGTCCGTGCCGGTGCTGATGCTCACCGCCCGCAGTGAGATAGCCGACCGGATCGCCGGCCTGGACGCGGGCGCCGACGACTACCTGCCCAAGCCGTTCTCCTTCGACGAACTGCTGGCCCGGCTGCGGGCCCTGCACCGGCGTTCCGGCGGGACCGCCGAAGGATCCGAGCTGCACGCCGGCGACCTGGTGCTTGACCTCGCTCGGCGACGGGTCTTTCGCGGGGGCACGGAGATCGAACTGACCGCCAGGGAGTTCGACGTGCTGGCGCTGCTCCTCAGCCGCGCCGGGCAGTGCGTCACCCGCTACGAGATCCTGACCGAGGTGTGGGACGGCGAGAGAGACCTGCGGTCCAATGTCATCGACGTCTACATCGCCACGCTCCGCGCCAAGGTCGACAAGCCCTTCGGACGGCACGCGATTGAAACCCTGCGCGGTGCCGGCTACCGCCTGCAAGCGGACGGCGGCTGACATGCCGACAGTCAGCGCAGTACTGCCGGAGCAGGCCGACCGGTCGGCCCCGCGACGCCGACCGGTCGCCGCCGCCTGGGCCAGGCTCCCCTTGCGGGTGCGCCTGGTGGCCGGGTTCGCGGCGGCGATCCTGCTGGTGCTCACCGGGGCCGGCGCCTTCGTGTACCTGCGCGTCGAGTACGCCCTGGACCTGCGCATCAACGAAGATCTCAGTGGTCAGGCCGATCAAGTTAGCGCCGGCCTCGCCAAACCGGGCGGCACTCTCGACGCCGGGGCGGCCCGCTCCTACTTCCAGGTCCTCGACTCCACCGGCCGGGTCCTGGCCCACGGCCCCGGCGTGGCCGACACCTCGTTGCTGCGCCCGCAGGAGCTGGCGGCAGCGCTTCACGGCCCGCAGCTGGCAGATCGCGGCGCCCTGCTGCCGATCAGCACTCATCCGCTGCGCCTGTACGCGATCCCCCTCGCACCCGGCGCTGTCACCGCGGCGGGACCGCCCGCCGTGGTAGTGACCGCGGTGCGCCGCGACCAGCGCGACGAGGCGCTACGCGAACTCATCGGCCAGCTGGCGCTGGCGGACCTCGCCACGCTGGTCATAGCGTCGCTGGTCGGCTATCGCATGGCCCGCGCGGCACTGCTCCCGGTAGAGCGCTACCGGGCCGAGGCGGCCCGTATCGCCGCTGGCGCCACCGGTGTTCGGCTGGCCGTTCCGGACGCTTCGCACGACGAAGTCGCCCGCTTGGGCCGCACACTCAACGACATGCTGACCGCCCTGGACGCCGCACTGGAGCGCGAGCGGCGCTTCGTCAACGACGCCAGTCACGAACTGCGGACTCCGTTGACGCTGCTGTCCACCGAACTGGAACTGGCCCTGCGCCGCCCACGGATCAAGGAGGAGATGGAGCAGGCACTGCGGGCCGCCGCCGCTGACACCGCGGACCTCATCGCTCTGGCCGAGACCCTCCTGACCGTGGGTGTCCAGCCGATGGGCGGCCACCGTACGACGGCGGTGGATGTCGGCGAGCTCGTGGCATGCCTCGTCGACCGCTACCGGGCCGCGGCCGCCCCCAGAAACCGGGTCCTGCTCAGCGAGAGCGCCCCAGACCTGACCGTGCGCGGGGACGCGGCACGACTGGCCCCGGTCCTGACCAATCTCCTGGACAACGCCCTGCGGCACGGCGCCGGAATCGTCACCGTCACCGCCTGCGGCGATCAGGGCGCGGTCCTGCTACTGGTGCATGACCACGGCCCCGGCATGGACCCGCTGTTCGTGCCGCACGCCACCGAGCGGTTCGCCCGCGCCGACGCCTCCCACACCTCACCGGGAACCGGTCTGGGCCTGTCCCTGGTGCACTCCATCGTGCGCGCACACCGCGGCGGCCTGCGGATCTGCTCCAGCACCGTGCACCACCACGTCGACGGCGACCACAATCCTGCCTGCCGCCACCGCGACACCGGAACCACCGTCACCGTGATCCTGCCCGCAACCGCCTGAACCGGCCAGGACCCGCCTTCATCGCACCTTCATGTGCGATCTCTAGCATCGGGGCGCATGAGCCAAGCGCTGGCGGTCAATGCCGCCGACCTGACCAAGACCTACGGGGCCCTGACCGCCCTGGACAAGATCAGCATCCAAGTCGCCGAAGGCGAGGTCTACGGAATCCTGGGCCCCAACGGCGCGGGCAAGACCACCTTCCTGCGGATGCTGTTCGGCCTGATCCGCCCCGACAGCGGCACCCTGGACGTCTTCGGCCGCTCCTGGGACACCCACGGTGTCAAGGTGCTCGACGGCGTCGCCGGATTCATCGAGAGCCCCAAGTTCTACCCGGGCCTGACCGGCCGCCGAAACCTCCAACTCCTGGCCGGCCTGGACGGCGGAGCGACCACCGAACGCATCGACGAGGTCCTCGACACCGTCGACCTGACCGAGCGCCAGGGCAGCAAGGTCGGCGGCTACTCCTTCGGGATGCGCCAACGCCTCGGTGTCGCCGCATCCCTGCTGCGCGACCCCAAGCTGCTCGTCCTGGACGAACCCGCCAACGGCCTGGACCCTGCCGGAATCCGCGACATGCGTGCCCTGGTCAAGCGCCTGGCCGCCAGCGGCCTGACGGTGCTGCTCAGCAGCCACGACATGGGCGAGGTCGAGCACATCTGCGACGACGTCACCATCATGCGCACCGGATCGGTCGTCTACCACGGCTCGATCGCCACCCTGCGCGAACAAGCACCCGCCCAGGCACACCGCCTCACCACCACCGACGACACGGCGGCCGAGAAACTCGCCCGCGACCAGGGCCTGGACGTCACCCGCACCGACGACACCCTCGCTGTGCGCGGACCGCAGGACCACATCGACAAACTCATCAGCGCCATCCTCGGCGAGGGCATCGCGCTGCGCGGCCTGAGCCTGGACGAGGCGCCGCTGGAAGCATTGTTCTTCATGCTCACCGAGCCCACCTCCCTCGACACCCCGGCCAGCAGCGGAGCGCATCAGTGAACGCACCCACCACCACCGCACCGGGCACCACAACAGTGCCCACCATCGGCCCGGCCCCCGCCCGGCGGCCCGGCACCGGGACCGCCCTGCGCTGGGAGATCACCAAACTCGCAGCCCAGGCCCGCAGCCGCTACACCCTCCTGGGCTGCGTGCTGGCACCGATCGCCATCGTGCTGGTCTTCAACGGCCAGCAACAGACACCCAAGGACACGATCTTCGGGCGGCAGATCCACACCAGCGGCTTCGCCATGCCACTGTTCCTCCTAGCCTTCGCCTCACAGTGGATCTTCCCCGTGCTCGCCTCCCTCGTCGCCGGCGACATCTTCGCCAATGAGGACCAGCACGGCACCTGGAAAACCATCCTGACCCGCTCCGTCAGCCGCACCCAGATCTTCTGGGCCAAGACCATCACCGCGACCCTGTTCACCCTCGCCGCAGTGACCGTCCTGGCCGCCAGCTCCATCATCACCAGCGTGCTCCTCATCGGCACCCAGCCGCTGACCGGACTCAGCGGCCAGCTGATCGCACCTGACACGGCACTTCAACTGGTCATCACCTCCTGGGCCACCGCCCTGCCACCCCTGATCGGCTTCACCGCCCTGGCGATCCTGCTCTCCGTCACCACACGCAACCCCTCCGCCGGAGTCGCCGCACCCGTCGTCCTCGGGCTGGTGATGGGACTGCTCGGCAGCATCGGCGGAATCGACCTCACTCGCCAGTTCCTACTGACCACACCCCTGGACACCTGGCACGGGCTGCTCGCCGCCCACCCCTTCCACACCCCGCTGGCCATCGGCCTGGCCGTCAGTGCAGCCTGGACCACCGTGTGTCTGGGCTGCGCCTACATCTCGCTGCGCCGTCGCGACATCACCGGAGGCTGACCCATGAACCGCACCCGCACACTCAAGGTCGGCGTGATCCTCGCCCTGGCCGCCGCGGTCATCGCCGCCACGACCGCCGCCGGAAGCCCCGACGTCACCCGCACCCGCGTCGAACAGGCGCTAGCGCCCACGTTCGCCAACCTCTACGTCCAGCAGGCCGGAATCCTCGGTGTCCCCGGGATCACCGCCGCCGGGATCGATGCCTCCGCCCACTGCGACCGCGGCGGCCCGAAGGTCGCCGACGTTGGCTCCGGCGCCGACTGGATCTGCATGATGACCTTCCACGACGACCAGCACAAGGTCCAAACCGGTAAGTTCGAACTGCAGATCAAGGCCGACTCCACCTTCGTCGCCGGCGGCCCCTCCAAGCTCATTGGACTGGTCACCATCACCGACAAGACCGGCACCGACGTCCCCAACCCCGTCTTCGAATTCGACGGCGCCCTGAACCCCAACGGCTAGCACTCCCAACCTTTACCAGTTCACCCTGTCCCATCGTAAACGTGCGGCGTCGAAACCTGACTTGGCAGCTTTCGACGCCGCGCGGACGGCATGATGCCTTCTCCGATGCCGAGGCCACCCCGATGAGACGAACCATCATGGGGACACGCACTGAGACAACGTCAAACGACCTGGTGAGCCCGTTGCCAGAGGACATCTGATTCGGGAACCTACACGTACGTTGGTCGGTCGCTCACGTCATAGTCCGTCGCGCCGTTCCGGCCCGTAAGGGCTCCATCCCTGGAGGTACGGCTTGAGTTCCTCCGGCGTGAGTTCACGTGTGTGCGGCATTTTCGGAAGCCTGCCCAGGGGGTCGATCGACCTCGCGTACCCCCCTGCCCACTCCAACCAGCGTCGAGCCGAGTCCAGTGTCGTCTCGTCCGCAACACCCTCCAACTCGCCGATGCGACGTTCCAATGCCATGCAGTACGCACGGAGGGCAGCGGCCTCCTGCCAGCGCCCGGCTTCTTCGCGCAGCACCTGGGCAAGCTGTTCACGAACAGCTTGTTCCTTCGCCACGTCCATGGCAGCTTGCCAACGAAGTGCACGTTCCGCGCTGGCCTGCTGCTCGTCCTGCCTGCGCCGAGCGTCCTCTACCGCCCGCGCCTCGATCTCTCCAAGGATCACGCCCAGGGCTCCTTCGAGCGTCCGGGTCTTCCGATCCCGCCAACGACCGGGCCGACCGGCCAAGCCGTGGGCGAGCTCCACGACGAGACGAACGGAGCGCTCCGGATCTGTGGACTCCGGAAACTCCTGTCTGACGGTGACCGCACATGCGAAGGAGCCGACAGCGACGTCCACTCCGCCCTCGCGCGGGTAGAAGAACGACCCGGCCTTCCGCACCTCGTACCCTCGCCGGACCGCCTCAGCCGCCAGACCCTGCAACAGCAGGAGCGACCTACGGCGCAGCGCAGACGGCATGACAAATCGGCGCTCATCGTCTTTGAGCGCGGTCACCATCGGGTGCAGATGCACCGTCGCGCAGGGATAGGAACAGAACCCCCGCGGTCCTTCGGCGGCTGACTCCGTGCGTTGGGATGCGGGCCCTCCGCGAGGAACAGTTCCAGCCCCGGCCCGCAGTACGGGAGCTTCTCGATGCGTTTGCCCACCGGTTCCAGACCGTGCCGCTTCGCATAGTTGACAACACGCCGCCACTCCGCGACCTCGTCGTCATCGGGAGCGGTGATCCGGATACGCCCTTCGGTGACGAGCCGCTCGACCAACTCCTGCGCCTTCGCCCGCCGGGCCCGCGCGACGGGCCGCTCGCTGTAGGGCGCCCGAGGCTTGGCGGGCACCGTCGGCTCCCTCCCGCCAGCGACTGCAGAGTCATCGTCGATCATCAGAAATCTACGATCCCGCAAAGATCCACCGAGCACCAGTCACCTGACATCAAGGTTCCAGCACCCTCGTCGACAACAGGGCCTTCGACGAGCCCGCATTGGCGTATAGAGCCGAAAGGGCGGCCGTCAGCACTGGGAGTCCTCTGGGACTTTCCTGGGACTTCCGACCCCATCAACCGGCACGAACGTGAAACAGCTGAAAGGTCATTCACGCAGTTCAGCTGGCATCAGCCCCTCATCGCGGCAGGTCACCGCGTTCGCAGGTCCCTTCCGCGACATCTGACTGGGCGAATGCGGACACCTCCTCTGAGCGCTTACGCAAAGCGAATCGGCACGACCCACACCTGCACCGCCAGACGAGACAGGCGATGCTCCTACGGCAGTACCTCTTGGGCAGAATTTGGGGAGTGCGAGCGCCTCTGGGAAACGTGTGGGGAGTATCAACTGCACAACCGGGCACGAGCTGAAAGATCCAGAAAGACGGATCCGCCCAGGCCAGAGCCCTGCTCAGCGACATCACCCAAGGTCAGAGCCGCCAGCTAGACAACTTCACGCAGAAAGTGCCTTCCCGCTGGAACGACAGAGACCTTAGTAGGGTCGGGGACTGGCGCGGTGGCTGACGCTCCGTTTCCAGTCCCCGCCGCTTCAAACCGTGCATGCAGTTCTCCCGCACACGGCTTTCCGACATCGTTCACCGGCTGGCATGCGCCGTCGCCC
>NZ_JAPVLS010000165.1:0-9173 GCF_027158125.1 Streptomyces sp. H39-C1 | reverse complement strand
CGGGCATGCAACTCTTCTACGCCCTCGGACCACGACTCGACCTGCTCCACCGTCAACGATTCGTCACACAGTCGGACCAACGAGCCACACCGCCAACAGTCACACCACATGCGGTTGCAGTATTAGGAGGCCACAATCGAAGCCCACCCGACCAACTCACTCATCCCGCCACTCGATGAGGACGACTTGGCCGTCCTCGCACACGACATCCAGGAAAACGGACTTCTGCAGTCCATCGTCCTCGACCGCACGGGGAGGATTCTCGACGGCCGTGGCCGACTCACCGCTTGTGAGCGCCTGGGCATCGAACCGGCCTTCGTCACCTACGAAGGTCCCGCGCCCGATGTCTACAGCCTGTCGGTCAATCTCAAACGCCGCAATTTCACCAAAGGCCAGTCCGCGATGATCACGGTAAAGGCCCGCTCGACCCTGGGATATGAGGTCTGTCCCGAGAAGGGACAAGAGACATGTCCCGAGCAGGGACAAGGCGCCCGTCCCGAAAAGGGACAGACGGTCAGAGACCTCGGGGAGCAGCTCGGTGTTGCGCGCGCTGTGATCGGGCGGGCGAACATCGTCTGGCAGCACGCGCCCGACCTGGTCGACGCGGTGATCAGCGGCGCCTTGGGCCTGGATAGTGCGTACGACACCGCTCGGGACAAGAAGGCGCAGACGGATTCTGCGGAGTCCCAGTTGGCCCGGCTTCGCGCCGAAGACCCCGCTCTGGCCGACCGCGTCGTCGAAGGGGAGCTGACGCTCCGAGGCGCCTGGGCCGAGCGGAAGGCACGAGTGGACGAAGAGATTCGCCAGCGCCGGGTCGCAACCCAGCTCCTGTGCGAGGTCCTGCCCTCCCTCGCCCAGGTCCGGGGCAGCCAGACCTTCGCCCTGTACGACCCCGAGTTCGCCACGCCCGGACGCGCCGTGACCCGCGAGGTCATCGCGCACGCGGCCACGGCAGTGGGCGAGATCGCAGCCGTATGGAAGGAGCGTGACCTTCCGTGAGCAACGACTTCGACGCAGTACTGCGAAAACTCGCACTCGAAGCCGCCGAAGAGGTCACCGCCGACAACGGCCGCATCCACTTGGCAGAATTCCACGCCTCTCTGGACGGGCGGATCCGCCAGATCCCGGAGCTGTACGACGCGGCAATCTATAAAACCGCTCAGTCGGTTGCGCGCGACTTCGGCGAGCGGCGAAGCCCACGCCGTCATCGCAAGACCGGCGGGCTGTACCACCCGAAAAGCATTCTCAGGCTCGGCCAGGGCATCTGGGTGTGGATGAAGGACGCCACTCCCACCGACACGACCCAATGGGCGAGCGTCTCCTCCCGCAATACCGTCCGCGTCATCGCCGCAGAGGCAGAAAAACAGCAGTACGCCCTCGACCGGACCGACGCCTTCCGCGAGAACCCCACCTGCGGCCGTCTCGCCCAGCTCGAAGAGAACGTCTTCCACTACCAGCAGGGCACCCTGGACGACCTCGCCTTCGATGAGCCGCAGTCCGCACGGACTCGTCGACGCTCCATAGGGCTCGGGGACGCGGAACAAGGGTTCAGCATCCCTCCCGCGACCGCTCGCCTGCATCTGCAGATCCCTGCACCGTGCACTGGCCATCGAACCCCCACGGGGTTGAAGTAAGAGCAAAGGACTCATGATTCCCGATCCCCAGCGCGAACTGATTCCTCGCAGCGACACCCTGCGCCTCATCGGCGTGCTCGACGGTATGAAGGCCATGTACAGCGACGCCGCCCAGCAGTGGCGATTCCTGGACGACGCCGGCCGCGTACCAGCTTCCCCGTCATACCCCGAGCTGATCCAGCACGCCGTCGACGCGCAAGCCCTCTCCCACCGCGTCATCCGCACGACGGCCGAATTTGCCCGGACCATTCACAGCACGAACCGCGCCGGCAGCGCCATACTCGCCCACCTCGCGACAGCCGCCACCCTGTCGACCTACGCGGCACCGCGCTTCGCCGAGACCGCGAAGACTGCCCTCTCCCTGTCCCAAACCGCAAGCTCAACCACCCGGCAGTACCAGGAAAACTCCATGGTCCTAGACCACGCCACGGCGCGCTCTTACCTGCGGCGCACGTCGGAATCGCTACACGGCGCGGTCAAGGAACTCGACCAACACCTCGACCTCCACCGCTTCTTCCCGGCGCCATCCCGACCGGCAAACCCGGCGCCCCTGCCACCCAAGCCGAGCACACACCGCCTCTAGTCCGAGCGGACGCACGCAAGCCGGCATCCCCTTCCTAAGGAGTCCCCTGAACCGCCCCACCCATTGCAGCGACGCCGACTGGGCCGAGTACCAGCAAAGCCAGGCCGAACACGACGACCTCATGGCACAGATCGCCGATCACGAAGCGCAGATGGAACGCCACCTGCTCGACACCTGCGACGAGCACGCATTCGACGCCACCCGACCGGATCCGAAGCCCCACCCCACACGCCGGATCCTGCGCATCCACGCACTCATTCCCCGCAGGCGCAACCGTGGCCACTGATGGCATAGGCCCCCCGGATGCCAGCCCCGACGCGCGCCGCACGTCCGCCGGCGCCCCGTCAATGGCACCGCTGCCCGAGCACGGCAACGTGCATACCGCGTGGTGGCAGGAGCTGTGGCGCCGCCACGCGCACATCACCACACCGCTGCGACAGCGCGGGCTGCCGTGCGACATCGAGTTCGGTCTCAGCGCGTACATCGTGCACGTATCGCTTCCCGACGAGAGCTACCTGATCATCGGTCCACCGCAGGAACCCCCCTCCGAGCGCCTGCCGGGAGACCCCGAGGGGTGGATCGTGACCCGCCAAAGCGATGATGACCATGGGCTGTTCGAGCTGCTCTACGACTCGTCCCCGTCGGCCGACCCCGGTGCTCCTGAGCGGCCTGAAGCCCGGCACGGCGGCAGCGCCACGCAGGTGATCGAGGCGATCGATCAGCGGCTCGACCAGGTCGGACTGCTGACCGCATCCCCCTCCTCGGCTAGGGGTTCGCGCTCGTCCACAGCCCCGCAGCCCCAGACCCCGGAGCCTCTCGTCGATGCCGCAGACGACTCCGTCGGTTACGTCTACGGTGACGCGATCCTCGCGCTCACCGACCGGCTCAACGGGGCCGCGTCGCACGCGGAGGCCGCCGCGCTGCTGCACCAGATCCTGGACCCGATCAACGGGCTGCTGGAGCGGCTCGGCGAGTTCTTCGAAGCGGCCGGGGAGAAGGCCAAGGAAGCCGAGCAGGACGACGGCTTCGACCTGTCGTACGACCTCGCCGACGCCGCTTCCGAGATCCGCAACCTCGGGGAAGTGCTGCACGTGGCGGAGGACCGGATGAGGGTACTGACCGACCAGCCTCCAGCTCCCCGGCCCGTCCCGGCCCCGTCCGGTGCGGGGCCCCTCCCGCCGGCCCTCCCGCCAGCAGCGCCAAAGCGCGCGCGCTGATGCCGCAGGCCCCGACACCCTTCCCCCACAGGAATCCATGACCCCAGCTCGAACCGACCTGTCCGACTTCACCAGGGCCCTGGCCGCCCGCCTGCCCGGCTCCTGGAGCAGCGACTACGAACGCCACGCACGGTATGAGGACCAGTTCCCCCGGACCGAGCAGCTCTGGGACAACGGTCACGTCGCCCACATTGTCAGCCAGTACGTCCTGACCCACGACGCGATTCTTCATGGCCCCGAAGGCCATCGGCTTTTCGTCGCCGACCGGCCCCACCACCCCGATCAGTTCGTCGTCGCCCCGCTCGAACCCGTCGAGGCCGGCATCAAGCCGCACCACTTCGTCGGTGTCGAGGAGCCCCACGGAATCGCTGTCCCCAACGATCCCGCACGGGCAGCCGCCCGCATCGCCCAGCGGGTACTGCCCCGCTACGAGCGGGCCCTGGAAGCGGTGCTCGACAACGCGGCGACCCAGCCCGACCCGCCGCACCGGCCCGCACCACCGCAGGTCGCACACGTCCTCACCTTGACGTTGTACAACGACGGGGCCCTGGGCGCACCGTACGACAGCGTGCCCGAGCAGGCCCGCACGACGCTGTTCACCTGCGGCTTCCAGTACCACCCGCACCAAGCGGCGTTGCTCCTGTCCGCCGAGTACAGCGAGAACGGCCGGGCGCTGCGCGTGCAGGCCGCGGCCCGGCTGCTCACGGCCAAGGGCATCGGGGTGAACCTCCGCCACGTCGCACCCACCACCACTGCCGCCCTTCCACCGGCATCACCGCAGGCCGCCCGCGCGCCCCGCCGGTGATCCACCCCGCACGCGCCCCACGGAGTTCCGCTGCTTTCCGACCTCGACGCCATAGGCCAACTTCGCGGCCTGGCCGAGCGCATCCACCACGCGGCCGACGACATGCCCTTCACAGACGCGCGGCATTGCGTCAGCGACAACCTCGACGAACTGGACGACCGGGTCCGTGACATCGCCGGGCTGATCGTCCACATCACCAGTGCCGCGGCCTTCGCGGACCGTGAGGAAACCGGCCAAGCCGGCGCGAACGACGGCACCCGGGGCAGGGTCACCGCGCTGACGCGGGCCGTGGGCACTCTCGGTCGCGCCTTGGCCGATCTCAGCGCTGCCGTTGCCCACGCTGGGGACCTGCAGCGCCTCGACGGTCTTCTCCGCTCGGCAGAGGGCGCGCGGGACCAGCAGGTCACGCGCTCAGCACTCGACAACCGGCTCAACGGTGCCCGTCGCCATCTGTACGAAGCAGGCCGCCAACTCCTCGTCGAAGCAGAGCACATCACCCCCGCGCATGCGGAATCCCACGGGCCGAAGGCACCTTCGTCCGCACCGCTCGCCCCTCGGCCCGCCAAGCCCGCACCCATCCGCACGCGCTGACCCGCCCCGAAACACTCTGGAGAGCCCCATCCATATCACCCGCCGTACCCTGCCGCTGATTGCCGGCGCGGCCTGTCTCGCCCTGGCCATGACCGGTTGTTCCACCAACAGCAGCACCCCCGACCAGGACCCCAGCACCAGCGCCAGCGCGGCGCCGAAGCCGGCGCCCGCCCTCAGTGCCATCCAGGCTCTTGCCGTCATCCGCAACTATTCAACGATCAACAACGAGGCCAACGCCACCCGCGACCGCGTCCGGCTCGACACCGTCGAGGACGGGCCGCTGTATGCGATGTCCGTCGCGGACTACACCGAGTGTAGGGTCTCAGATTTCGTGGCACAGTCTCAGTCGCGATGGCACAACGATGGCACTTATGCCGCTGTTGTGAGACTCCCTGGTTGGAGCTGTCCGGTCTCACTGGACCTGGTGGTGTCTCACTCGTCTCAGGTGGTAGTCGGCCGATTCGCGGCGCGTGTGGCATGCCGTGCCCGGTTTTCACCTTTCAGGGTGGATTGAGTCTCATCTGATCTGGCCGGTCTCACCGGACCCGTGATGGTCGTCCCCATGGACACGACGCGTGCGCTTTCCGATGAGGCCCTGCTGGAGGTGGCGGGCTTCGATGTGGCCTGGGTGGAAGTCGGGACCGAGGTACGGCGGCCGTTGAGGGACGCGGTGGGGATCGCGTTCGAGGACGTGCCACCGGTGCGAGATTTTCCGTCGTACCGGGGCCAGCGCCACTTCCCGGGGTTGTACTGGTCGGCGACGACGGGCCGTCATGTGGGGTTCGAGTCGTGGCTGGAGCGGGACCACGCGATGCTGCTCGACTTCGACCCGCAGGTGACCGGGTTCGCTTCGCAGCCGTTCTGGCTGTACTGGCGCGATGAGACGACTCGGCGGGGACGGTCGCACGCGCCGGACTACTTCGCGCGGGCCGTAGACGGGACGGGGCTGGTGATCGACTGCCGTCCGGTCGACTGGGTCGACGATCGCTCCGCGGTGGCGTTCTCGGTGATGCGGCGGGTGTGTGAGGCGGTGGGCTGGGCCTATCGCCTCGTCGGGTCGCTTGATCCGGTCCGGGTGGCGAATCTGCGCTGGCTGGCCGGTTACCGGCATCCGCGGCACGCGGCGGCGGACGGGACGGTCGCCGCGGTGCGGTCGGCGTTCGCGGTTCCGGCGCCCTTGATGGTCCAGGCCGCGACGGTCGGGGACCCGATCGAGGTGCTGCCGGTGGTGTTCCACCTGTTGTGGTCCGGGGTGCTGGGGGCGGACCTGTCCCGTCCGCTGGGTGATCTGACGTTGGTCGACCGGAGGTACGGGCGATGAGTGGGCTATTGCCGCGCGGAGTGCTGAGCGTCGGGGACCGGGTGAGGTTCGGGGACAGGGTTCATTCCGTCGTCGGTCTGGCGGGGACCTTGGTCCGCCTCGTCGACGATCACGGGGCCGCGAGCCTGGTCCTGTTCTCCCATCTGATGGTCTCCGAGGGGTTCGCGTTGCTGGACTCCCAGCCAGGGGCCCCGGGGCTGCCGCCGTTCGGACTGTTGGACACCGTTCCTGAGCCTGCGCTGCGGCGGGCGAAGTTCTTCGAGCGCCATCTGATCGAGGTGGAGACCGGTCTGCTGCCGGACGCGCCGCCGGGGTCCAGTCCTCGCCCGGAGTACGACCCGAAGTGGCGCAAGCTCAGCGAGCGCATGGTCGCCAAGGCCGAGGAACTGGCGGTGTCGGGCACACCGGTCTCGGACCGGACGCTGTTCCGGCTGCGGGGTCTGTGGCGTGAGCAGGGGGTCTGGGGGCTGGTGGACCGCCGGGTCATGCGCGGGTCCCGGCAGCCCGGAGGTCATGCCGATGAACGGCTGGTCGCGGTCGTGGCCGAGGTCCTGGCCGCGCAGGAGAACCTGTCGACGGGCACCCGCAGCCGGGTGATGCGCCAGGTCGAGCGGCTCGTGGCCGAGCGCTATGGCCAGGGGGTGGTCGAGATCCCGTCGCGGGCGACGTTCTACCGCCTGATCAAGGAACTCGACGAGGGCAAGCACTCGTTCGGGGCGGCGACCACCCGCAGGTCCCAGGGCCGGCGTCCGCAAGAGCCGTTCACCCCGACGATGGCCGTCCGCCCTGGGGAGATCGTTCAGATCGACACGACCCCGCTGGACGTGCTGGCGGTGCTGGACGACGGGGTTACCGGGCGGGTTGAACTGAGTATCGCGGTCGATGTCGCCTCGCGGACCATCTGCGCGGCAGTCCTGCGGCCGGCCGGGACCAAGGCGGTCGACGCGGCCCTGCTTCTGGCGCGGACACTGGTCCCGGAGCCGATGCGGCCCGGGTGGGCGGATGCCCTGCGGATGTCCGCGTCGCTGATCCCGCACGCGCGGCTGATGAGCATCGACGCCCGCCTGGAGCACGCCGCCGCCAAGCCCGTCATCGTCCCGGACACCATCGTGATCGACCACGGCAAGGTGTTCGTCTCCGACACCTTCACCGCTGCCTGCCGCACCCTGGGCATCTCGGTCCAGCCCGCCCGGCCGGCAACCCCGACCGACAAGGGCATCGTCGAGCGGACGTTCTCCTCGATCAACACCCTGTTCTGCCAGCACGTCGCCGGCTACGTCGGCTCCAACGTCACTCAACGCGGCCGGGACGTCGAAGCCGTCTGGACCCTGCGGGAACTGTCCGAGCTGTTCGAGGAATGGTTGGTCGCCTGCTGGCAGAGCCGGCCTCACGACGGCCTGCGCAGCCCGTTCCTGCCGAACAAGGCCCTGTCGCCGAATGAGGTCTACGCGCTGCTGGTGACCCGCGCAGGTCACCTACCGGTCTGCCTGACCGGCGACGACTACATCGAACTGCTGCCGGTGGAATGGCGGAAGATCAACCACTACGGCATCGTGATGGACTACCGCACCTACGACTGCCGAGAGTTGGGGCCATACCGCCGCCAGCCCTCCGGCGTCCCGCTCAAGAGCGACCTCTGGGAAGTCCACTACGACCCCTACGACCTGTCCCACGTCTGGGTCCGCGACAGCAGGGCGGGCGGATGGATCACTATCCCGTGGACCCGGCTGGGCACCGTCTCCGCACCGTTCGCGGACTTCACCTGGCGCCACGCCCGCTCCCTGCTGGCCACCCGCGGCGCCGACGACACCGACGAACAGGCCATCGCGGCCGTGGTCGAGGACCTGCTGACCCGCGCCGGAACCGGACCGGACCGCAAGGTCGCCGCCCGCACCCGCGCGGCCACCGCCCTGCCCACCCGACCGGGCATCGAAGCACCGCCGGAGCCCGACCTCGACGCCGACCCGGTGCCGGAGGCGGTCCTGGGCGAGGTCGTCCCGTTCGGGGTGTTCGACGCCTTCACCGAAGGGAGCCGCGCATGACGCACCCGCCGGAGCCGCAGGAGGTCGACCATCCGCTGACGACCAAGGAGGGCTGGGCCGCCTTCGTCAACGAGGCGCCCACGCCGCCGCTCGTGATGCCGCCCGCCGCCCTGCAGCGGCTGACCGAGGCCGAGCGCGCGGACTACGACGCGGCCAGGGAGGACTACCACGCCCAGCTGGTGATCGTCTCAACGCCGACCATCCGCCACGTCGCCGCCACCGGACGCAAACGCATCCTGCTCAACCGGCACCAGCACTCGGCCCGGCGCGGGCTGATCGTCTCCGGCCCCGCGGGCACCGGCAAGACCACCGCCATCACCCAGCTGGGCAAGAACTACGAGCAGTTGACCCGCCGCCGCGGCGCCCTCTCGCCCCGGGCACTGCCGGTCCTCTACGTCACCGTCCCGCCGGCCGCCACGCCCAAGATGCTCGCCATCGAGTTCGCCCGGTTCATCGGGCTCCCGCTGCCGTCCCGGTTCAGCCAGGTCGAGGTCACCAACAAGGTCTGCGACCTGGCCTGCACTCTGGCCTGCCGGCTTGTCCTCATCGACGAGCTGCACAATCTCGACATCCAGACCCGGATCGGCGCCGAGGCGTCGGACCAGATCAAGTACCTGTCCGAGCGCATCCCCGCGACGTTCGTACTGGCCGGGGTGGATATCGAGGGCACCGGTCTGTTCGCCGGGCGGCGCGGCGGGCAGATCGCCAGCCGATACAGCCTCATCCCCACCAGTTCCTTCCGCCACAAGACCCCGCAGGAGCAGTCGGCCTGGCAGGCCCTGGTCGCCACCTTGGAGAACGCACTGCGGCTGCACGCGCACCGCCCGGGCACCCTCCTGCGACTCGCCCCCTACTGTCGGCGTACTACCTAACCTCCCCAACCGCGTACGGATGAACGTCCCCAGCTATGTCGTGTGCGGGAGCACGGCTGCGTCAGCCCCTGACGATGCAGAAGGGATGCCCGGCCGGATCAGTGAGGA
>NZ_JAPVLS010000164.1:0-9549 GCF_027158125.1 Streptomyces sp. H39-C1 | reverse complement strand
GCTTGCTGGCGGCCCCGTGGCTGTTCATTGGTGTGGCGTATCTGGTGTTGTGGCTGGTGCCGTACGGTGCGGGTCTGCCGGTCTGGGCGCCGGCAGCGATGTACCTCGGTGGATGGTGGCGACGCCATCACCTGTCGATCTGGGCCGGAGTAGCGGCGGTGGCAGCCAGCTGTGCGGCTGGCTTTTTCCTGGTGGACGCCCTGCGAGAGCGTCTGGTCCCGTCCATCGCCGACGTGCTGGCTCCCACCATCGCGGTGCTCGTCGCAGCCCTGGTCCTGGTGGTGTGGACGCAACGACCACGCGCGCAAACCGGCACAGGTGGAGTGAGTACGCCTTCGGGGGACGCTTCGGTGGGGTCGCGCGACTGAGCTAGGCGCCGCTGTGGGGTCCCTCGGGCAGAACCAGCAGGTCACCTTCGTGGGGCGGTTTCGTGACCGTGTGTCCGAGTTGCAGCAATAGGCCCGAGACGGCGGCCTGGACGATGGCCTTCATGCTGTCACCTGGGGCCAACTGGTTCGAGGCCAGTGCGGAGAACCCGTCCGATGCGGTCCAGGTGATCAAGACTCCGGAGGGGTCTTCCGTCACCCGCAGCCCCGGCCTGTTGTCGGCAGGTACCTCGCCGACCAGGTGAAAGCCCGCGTGCGCCAGGGCATGCCGCACCCGCGACACGAGTTCGGGAGCATTTGACACGGGGACCGTCTGCCCCATCTTTCAGCGATCACACCTGCGTCGTCACCTGGCGCTTCCCCGCCGGGGGACGTGCGGTACTCGCGGCTCCAGCGTGACCGGCGAAAATTTGTCGTCAGCGCGTAAAGATCGTGTAAGTTCATGGACGGTGTGCCGGGAAGTCTGGTCGGCGATCGCTTTGGCGATCCTTCTGCCGATCCAGGGAGCTTCCTGTGGTACTTGTCGCGGTGTTCGGTGTCGCCCTGCTGATAGCGGTACTGGTGTCCGGCCTTGCCGCCCGTTCCGTTCTCTCCACGTCCTTGCTGTTCCTGCTCGCCGGCGCCGCTGTCGGTGACGGTGCGCTGGGCTTGGTTCACATCACCCCGGACAGCCCCTTGGTGACCGCGACCGCGGACCTGGCGCTGTTCACGGTGCTGTTCACCGACGGCATGCACGTCTCCTTCCCCAGCCTGCGCAGCGCGTGGCGCACCCCCGCGCGTGCCTTGGGTATCGGGATGCCGTTGGCATTCGCGGGTGTGGCCGTGCTGACGCACTATCTGGTGGGGCTGGACTGGACGACGTCGTTGTTGGTGGGTGCGGTGCTGTCACCGACCGATCCGGTGTTCGCCTCGGCGATCGTGGGCCGCAAAGAGGTGCCGGCCCGGCTGCGGCAGTTGCTGAACGTCGAGTCGGGGCTCAATGACGGGCTGGCGCTTCCGGTGGTCCTGGTCCTGATCACCGCCGCCGGCCCGTTGCACGCCGAAGGCAACGGTTCGTTGGGCGTGGTGGGCCTGGAGCTGGCCGGCGGTCTCGCGCTGGGTGTGGTGGTGCCGTTGCTGGTCACGGCCGTGGTGCGGCTTCCGGGGCTGGGTGCGGAGCCGCGTCTGCAGCCGCTGGGGCCGCTCGCGGTCGGCATCGTGCTGTATGCGGCCTGTCACCTGACCGGCGCCAACCCCTACCTGGCGGCTTTCGCTGCCGGGGCGGTGCTGGCCTCGTGCGCTCCGCAGAGCGCCCACGCTTTTGAGCTGCTGGGCGAGGCGTTGGCGGAGTTGAGCAAGTTCGCCGCGCTGCTGGTCTTCGGGGCGCTGCTGACTCCGGCTTTGTTCGGGGGGCTGTCGGTGGGCGGGTATGTGGTGGTGGTTTTGGCGATCGTGCTGGTTCGCCCGGCCTCGCTGCTGATCTCCCTGCTGGGCACGGGTATCGATCGCCGGGAGCGGTGGGTGGCGGCCTGGTTCGGCCCCAAGGGCTTCGCTTCGGTGGTCTACGGGCTGCTGGTGCTGCAGGCGGGCATTCCCGAGGGCGAGCAGGCGTACACGCTGATCGCGGTGTGTATCGCGGTGTCCATCGCGGTGCACTCCAGCAGTGATGTCCCCATCGCCCGCGTCTTCCACGTCGACGACCTGATCGGCATCCCGGACGACGAGGACGACACCACGGCCGATGTCGTGGAGGGCCGCGACCCACAGCCACAGGTTCCGGGGACGGCCGCCGGCCCGGAATCCGGTGCACAGGACGACACCGATCTCAAGAGCAAGGAGCTCCGACGTGCGCGCACGTGATCTGGCCGAGCCGTACCCCAGCGTCGGGGTCGGCGACGACGCGCTGGCCGCTGCACGACTGCTGGCCGAAGAACGCCTGCCGGCGGTACTGGTGCTGGACAGCAACGGGATGCCCGGTGCGATCCTGCCCGCCTCGCAACTGGTCCGCCTGCTGGTGCCGAACTACGTGCTGGAAGACCCCGCCTTGGCGGCCGTGATCGATGAGGCCCACGCCGACCGGCTGTGCCAGGCGCTGGCCGGTCGCACGGTCGGCCAGGTGCTGCCCACGGGCGCCACATTCCCGCCGGTCGCTGACGCCGAGGACACGGCGGTGGAGGTCGCCGCTCTGATGGCGACCTCCCGCAGCCCGCTGGTGGCCGTCGTCGAGCGCGCCGCCAAGGGCCAGGGGCGGGACCATCTGCTGGGGGTCATCACCGCCTCCCGTCTCCTCGAGCGTCTGTTGGGTGCGGTATGAACAACTGGCACGCCTGGGCAGCCCTGGCGGTCTTCGCCGGCGCCTACGTTCTGATCATCACCGAATGGGTGCACCGGGTCGCAGCCGCGTTGGGCGGCGCCGCGCTGATGCTCGCGTTGCGCGCCACGGACGCGGACGCCGCGTTCTTCTCCACCGGTTCCGGTATCGACTGGAACGTCATCTTCCTGCTGCTGGGCATGATGATGATCGTCGGTGTGCTGCGCCGCACGGGACTGTTCGAGTTTCTGGCGATCTGGGCGGTCAAACGCGCCCGCGCCAAGCCCTTCCGGGTGATGGTGATGCTGGTGGTCATCACCGCGGTGGCGTCCGCGCTACTGGACAACGTCACCACGGTGCTGCTGGTCGCCCCGGTCACGCTGTTGGTGTGCGAACGCTTGAACCTTCCTGTCGCCCCGTTCCTGATCGCCGAGGTGCTGGCCTCCAACATCGGCGGCATCGCCACCCTGGTCGGTGATCCGCCCAACATCATCATCGCCAGCCGGGCGGGCCTGAACTTCAACGACTTCCTCGTCCACCTCGCCCCGCTGGCCGTGATCCTGACCGCCGTGCTGGTGGGCATGTGCCGGTTCATGTTCCGCACGGCATTCGTCTACGACGAACACCGCGCCGCCGAGGTGATGGCGCTCAGCGAACGCGAAGCGATCCGCGACCGCCGGCTGCTCGCCCAGGGCCTGATCGTGCTCGGCCTGGTGGTGGCCGCGTTCGTGCTGCACCCGGTGCTGCACTACGAGCCCAGCGTCGTGGCCCTGCTCGGCGCCGGACTGCTGGTCGCCATCAGCCCGGTCAAGACCAACGACGTCCTGGCGGACGTGGAATGGCCCACCCTGGCGTTCTTCGCCGGCCTGTTCATCATGGTCGGCGCCCTGATCGAAACGGGCGTCATCAGCGAAGTCTCCACCGCACTGGCCGATGCCACCGGCGGCAACCCGCTGGGCGCCACCATGCTGCTCCTCGGCGCGTCCGCGATCCTGTCCGGCATCGTCGACAACATCCCCTACGTCGCAACCATGGCCCCCATCACCGCCGACCTGGTCCACAGCGTCGGCGACCCCCACGGACCGGTCCTGTGGTGGGCTCTGGCCGCAGGCGCCGACCTGGGCGGCAACGCCACCGCCATCGGCGCCTCCGCCAACGTCGTCGTCCTGGGCATCGCCGAGCGCAACCGCACCCCCATCAGCTTTTGGACCTTCACCCGCTACGGCGCCCCCGTCGCCGCCGTCACCATCACCGTCTCCGCCCTCTACATATGGCTCCGCTACTTCGCCCTCGCCTGAACCCCTGCCCGCGACCTCAAGGGCAGCCACCGCGCTACTCCGGCCGGCACCCCGTCATCAGATCGCATCCACGACAGGCCCCCGATGAACCCCACCATCAACTGGACAGCCTTGGCCATCAGCAGTGCCGTCCTGCTGCCCCTGGGCATCCTGCTGCTCCTCGGCGTCCCGCTGCCGCGGCTGGCACCGCGTTTCACCCACCGCCGGATGCTGGGGGTGTGTGCGCTGCTGTACTACGGCGTCGTGGCCATCAACACCCTCCCGCGACTGGCCCATGTCAGCGACCGCGTCCTGATCTTCTGCACCGGCGCGGGCATAGCCATGGTCCTTGTGGCCCTGACCCTCACCGCCATCGCCAGCGCCGTACAACCCGGGTCCGCCCGTCCACGGCCCTGACCGGGCCCAGGTCAGCGCAATCCGACATAGCCAAGGGAGAGACCTCGATGCCGGAACGAGGATGGAAAGCATGGCGCGCAGCACGTGCCCTGCGCCGCAACGTGCACATCCACCGCAATGACCACGAGCGCGTCGTGGTGAGCCTGCACGGCGACATCAGCCACGACAACGCCCCACCGATCGGACAACTCCTGGCCCAACTCCTGCAGGCATCACCCGACGAGGCGCATCTGGACTTCGCGGAAATCTCGGCTCTGGGGACGGCGGCTGGCTCGCTGTTCTTCCCTCTCATGGCAGCCGCCCGCGAACACGGCACCACCCTCATCGTCCATCGCGCCAACCCACCTCTGCGCGCCAACCTCCGCGCACTCGGTCTGGACCGCGCGCTGTTCTACGACGACCAACCCGCCTGAACACCGCATCGGCACCATGACCACGCGCGGCGCGGCGCACACGTCAGCAGTGCTGGTGCGGAGCGAAGCGGCGTGAACCGCACACTGACCGACCTGGACGCGATCCAGATGAACGACAGCTCCAGCGTGACGCCAGCGGTGAACCACTTCCTGGCGAGGCCCAGACCATTCTCGCCCGCGACAACTCACTAGCTAGGCAAGTAGGTGCATGTTCAGCGATAGTGCACGCGTGAGTGATCGCTTCAGCTTGCTGACCTCGACTGTGGCGGTCCTGGTTAGCGTCATGCTGCTAACTGCTGCAATCCAGGCGACTCTCTCCGGAGGGTCCGCCTGGTGGATAGCTTGGGCCCTCATTTTGCAGATCACTACGATCTCGCAACTGACGCGTGCGAGTCTGCGGCGCCGTGGGACGCGCCGCCAGGACGGCTGATGTCATTCCAGGTCAGAGTGTGTTTGGTCATCGATGAAGGTGAGAGTGGCCGTCCGCTTCAGAGGTAGCCGGCTGTACCCACTGGTGCGGCGGCAACCGTGGAGCGCCGGCAGGTGTCCGGGCGACGACCAGCGGCCACAGCATGCGCCACCGCAACGACCTGCCACGATTTCCAGCAACTGCGACCGTGTCCGCCCGCGGCTAGCCATCCGCCTTCGTGCTGCTGCCGCCAACGCCGTTGGCCTGGCCGGACCTTGAGGCGACCGGGGGCAGTGGCGGCGGCGGGCCCGATTTGCTGGTCTCTCGACGGCGGTCCCGCCACTCGAGACCTTCGAACATCAGGAGTCCCAAGATGAACGTACCGACTCCCCCGATCACCAGACCTCGCGCGTGAACGCCGCTCTCCCATACGTTCAGGGCGTCGATCCATACGGCCATGAGCAGAGCCCTGCCAACATTGACCAGGCGCAACTCGCCACCCCCTCACATACTCCAGATCGCGTCCCGGCGGGTGAACCCCGCCAAGGTCTTCCCAACGCCGGGCCCTCACGCGCCAGAGGGCGAACAGGAGACCGCCAGGATGTCCTACTCCGAACTGTAGGCGCTCCCGGAACGCCGCCGACTGTGAGACGAGGCTTGCGCCTCGCTTCCGTGCGCCCTGGCCTTGGCCCGCCAGCGCGGAGGACGATGAGGACATGGGCGAGCACGAGCAGCATCACGGACATGTCCCCGAACCGGCGCGGGCGACACTGACCGTGGCCGGCACCCGCGAGATGACGGCCGGGCTGCGCGAGGCGATGGACGACGTCCGACGCTCCGTGGCGGTGCTCGCCACCCGGGTTCGCGCCGCGCACGCCGCCCGCATCTGGCTTCCCCACGGGCACAGCAGCTGGGAATCCTACTGCGGCGCGGAGTTCAGCATCAGCCGCGCCCAGGCGTACCGGCTGCTCGACGTCGCCACGCCCTGACCGCGATCCACGACGCCGTCACCGCTGGCTGTGTTCACGATTTCCGGCAGCGATTGTTCAGGGCTTCGGAAGGCACCCGGTTCGGGTCGAAGTCGATGTTCACGAGAATCGACAGCACCGTCTGTCTTTGGTGCAGCGGGCAGGCGAGGCGACGAGGTGGGGTCCCTTTAGGGTGGCCTGACGGGGGCCGGTTGTTCGATGCCGACCCGGCGAGGAGGGCGTCAGCGTGTCGGAATCGGAGCAGGGGCTGGCTGAGGTTCAGCGCGCGCACTGGCAGCAGATCTATGGCGAGCATCCCGGCATGTACGGCGAGGAGCCGTCCGAGCCGGCGGTCCGTGCCGCTGCGGTCTTCCGGGCCGCCGGTGCCCGCCAGGTACTGGAGCTGGGTGCCGGCCATGGCCGTGACGCGCTGTACTTCGCCCGCGAGGGTTTCTCCGTGATGGCCACCGACTTCAGTCCGGTGGGTCTGGATCAGCTGTGTGAGGCCGCCGCAGCCCAGGGCGTGGCCGGGCGGGCCACCACGGCGGTTCACGACGTCCGCCAGCCTCTGCCGCTCGCGGACGCCTCGGTGGATGCCGTGTTCGCGCACATGCTGCTCTGCATGGCGCTGTCCACCCAGGAGATCCACGCCCTGGTCGCCGAGGTGCGGCGGGTGCTGCGGCCGGGCGGAGCCTTCGTCTACACCGTCCGTCACACCGGGGATGCCCACTACCAGGCCGGTACCGGGCACGGAGACGACATTTGGGAGCACGGCGGCTTCGCCGTCCACTTCTTCCCCCGCGACCTGGTGGACGACCTCGCCAAGAGCTGGACTCTGGATGAGGTCGCCGCGTTCGAGGAAGGCGGCCTCCCCCGGAGGCTGTGGCGCGTCACCCAGACCGTCCCCCGGTGAGTACCGCCTGAACTCTCGGTGCTGTCCCATCTCGTGAACATTCCCGGCTCGCCAGAGCCCCTGAGCTCAGTCCGTCCTGGTGTCAAAACGCTGCCCGTTCTCGTGGACAAAGCCACACCGCCGACCCCAGAACGTCCCGCACGCGAGACAGCGAACCGGCCGCCGCGGCCGCGCTCGACTACGACCTGTCCCAACGCGCCCTGATCGCCATCTCCGGCAGTACCGGCGACGTCGCGGAGCTTGAAATCACCCGCCGCCTCGCTACGCTCGCCCGCACCGGCCTTCAGGTGCTCGATGAGCCCACCGTGCGCGCCGTGGTCCACCAGTCCGTCCGCAACATCCGCACCGCCCCCGCCGCCCGCCGGTCCGCCGGCGGATCCCGCACTCACCGAGCTGCGCCTCGTCGTCGACGACCTCGCCGCCACCACCCACCAGCTCGGGGAGCTGATGCTCGAAGTCGCCCCGGCGTACCTCTCCGACACCGTCGCGGCCGACGTCCTCACCCCGCTGTGCGAGCAGATCGGCGAGACCCTCGACAACGGCCTCGCCGCCCGCCGTTACGCGATGTCCGGTGACCGCCGCGCCCTGTACGGCACCGTCCTGTAGACCGCTCACCCCGGCGGTCCTGTGTGGCACACAGCCCGTTTCCCCAGGTTGGCGAGGCGCGCTGTGAGGGTGCGAGGTGTGAGGCGATGGCCTTCGGCACCGGGGTGCCGCTGCTCCTGGCTGTGCTGCTCGCGGTGGTGTGGAGCGGGCTGCTGCTCGATGGGTAGCGGGGGTGGTGGCGGTGGTTGGCGGGTTACTGCTCGTGGTCCTGGTGGTGGTTGTCGGGTTGCAGCACGGTGGTGTCGTGGGTGCAGCGCAGCATTTGCCTGGGTCAGGCGGCACACGGGTGCTGCACGGGTAGCAGGCCGGCCCCGGCCGTTGCAGCACGGCCAGCCCCTGCACGCTGCTCGGGCCGTGCTGCTTCTGGCCGGTGCCTGCTGCTCCGGGGCCAGGGGGCAGTACCTCGGACCCGTTTCGGCGGCTGCGGAACATAGCGGAGCTGTGATGTTACGCAGGAGATCCATGCGCAGCTGGCGCATACATTGCCCTCGGTCCGAGAGGCCGCTGATTGTTCTGCTCCTCCAGAACAAACCGGTTTACCTAGTGCTACCGGCTCAGGTGCGGGCGGGCACGAAGAAGGCGCCGCACGGAGAGTGCGGCGCCTTGGGGTCTTCGCGGGGCCAGGAGCCCGCTGGGCGGCCTACGAGGGCCGCGGTAGGGTGCTCAGCCGGTGGGGGCGAGGTTGGCCATCTGGGCGGCGAAGCGGGCCCGTCGCTGTTCGGTGAAGCGGCCGGGTTCGGCGGCCTTGATCTCCGGGACCTTCATGACGGGGGAGGAGACCGCGCCGCCGGTCAGCAGCGGGTGGAGCTGGTAGAGGCCATCCTCGAGGCTCCAGGCGAGTCCGCACTCGCGGAGTTCCTTGAAGCCGCGGTTCACGGTCGGCTTGCTCGCGCCTAGCTCGGTGCACATCTCGTTCTGGCTGATCGAAGCGGTGCCGGTATCCGGGTCGCTGAGGTACAGCAGCTGGTCCAGGACGCGGCGGCCGGCGGTGGAGACGTCGACCAGGGCCAGGAGGCGCAGGACGTCACGGGGGATCGTGACGGGGGCCTCCGTGGGAGGGCTGGGTACGTAAGAGCTGCTCACGGAGCCTCACCACTTCCGATCAGGTCGGGACGCTGTACCGAGGATATGCCGGGCGAGGTCATGCGCTCGCCTTGCGTACGGGACGCCGCTGCCGCAGGGTGACGACCTTCTCCTTGCGGCGGGCGGACTCGGCGGCCTTCTTCTCGGCCTCGCGCAGCTGACGCCACTCGGTGGGGTAGTCGGCGTGCGGGATGACGCAGGCCGGGCCCTTGGCCCCGTTCCAGAGCGCCTGCCACTTCTCCTGCTCGCCGGAGGTGCCGGCCACCGTCAGCCACGGGTTCAGCTGGAGGATGCCGCGCTTGGCGGTGCGCTGCCAGCCGATGTGCGTGAAGAACTGGCTGGCCTCGTTCACGGAGGCCGCCGACAGGTTGCACCGGGCCTGGAGGTCGCGCTGGTTGGTCTTCACGAAGCCGCGGGCGGCTTCCCGGAGCTGGTCGTCGGCGCGGTTCGCGTTCTGCAGCGCCACCTGCTTGCACCAGACCTGGAACCAGGAGCCGGGCATCTTGAGGCTGCCGAGTACGTCCATCAGCAGCCGGGCATCCAGCACGTAGCCGCTGCACCCCGCGCTCGCGGCGAACTCGCGGCCCTGGATCTTCTCCACGCCCAGGATCAAGCCGCCCTTGCCGTCCGACCGCGCAACCACGCGCTCGCCGGGGCGGACTGCGATGTGCCGCTTTGGTGTCAGTGGGGTGGTGTCAGTGACGGCACGTCAGATGCTGGTCTTTGTGCTGGTAGCGGTGGGTGTGGTGGTTTGGTTCGCTGACGCGGGGCGGTACATGCGGTGGGT
>NZ_JAPVLS010000163.1:0-9581 GCF_027158125.1 Streptomyces sp. H39-C1 | reverse complement strand
GCATGTGCGCCACCCCTCCGCGCTCGTCTTCGCCCAATCCATGTGGCGCAGAACCCACCAAACCATCAGCAAACGGATCCACTACGCGCAACGACGCCTACGAGCTCTCCAACCGCCCCTGTAGTACAGGGGAAGTTTCACCTGAATGATCACACCACCAAGATCGTTACGGCCTTCCGCAGCACCTCGCGCAAAGCGCAAGGCCGTCTCTTTATCAGTGGTCCAGGACGTATAGATACTCTTGGTGTTTCCATCATGGTGAGATGGAATGTTGGAGTGTCCGCCCCGGGGCGTTGCGATTCCCTGAATTGCGTCATCGTACCCGGGATGTTCCGTCGAGAGGCCGCGATAGAGGTAGTTGACTCCCTCCTCCTCCGTCATGGAACTAACAGAGAATCCACCGCCGTTGAAGGCCGGGTCGTCGGCATGCGCAGCTCCCGGGCCGTATCGCGGCGACGCGGTCGTACCGCCCTTGCCGAAGAGTCCCTTTGTCCACTTGAAGGCGGGGCCGATGAGAGTGCCTCCTCCTCCGCCGGCGGCGCCGATGAGAAGGTCCATGGGGGTGGTGGGTTGGCATTGGACGGTATTGACGGCCCAGTTGTAGCCTGCGCCGATCGCGGCGTTGATGCCGGCTGCAGCCCAGGTTGCGGAGGCGCCTTCAAGGCCCATCGCCGCGGCCGAGGCGCCGCCGATGGGGGCCAGAAGGCCGGCGCCGATGCCGATGACGGTGCCCTTGCCGGTGGCGGAGGCGAAGTCGCCCCAGTCCCACGGGCCGTCGCGATGCTGGAGGGCGTAGATGCCGGCGCCGACTACGCCGCCGATGACGCCGCCGACGACCGCGCTGATACACAGGGGGCAGGCGCCGGAGGGGTCGGACTGGTTGACGGGATCGTTGTTGGCGTAGGCGTAAGAGGAGGTGTTGGGGCTGCCGGTGGCGGCTGAGATCGGGTCGCGGCTGGTGAAGCGGCCGGTGGTGGTGTCGTAACTGCGGGCGCGCAGGTTCACCCGGTCCGGGAGGGCGGAGTCCTTGGCCTGTCCGGTGTAACCGAACACGCTCTGCTGCCCGCCGGCGACGGTGGCCGTGCCGGTGGTGGCGCCGAAGGTGCCGTAGGTGTACTTGTAGGTCTCCTTGGCTGCCGTGTCGATGACGCTGCGGACGGAGCCTTGGCGGTCGTGCAGGTAGGAGAAGCTGCTGGTGGCGCTGCGGTCCACGGACTGCGGCCGGCCGGCCGGATCGTAGTGGTAGTCCCCCACCAGAGCGCCCGCACCGTCGGTGTCGGTGGCGAGCTGGGGCATCGGGTTGTTGATGTCCCAGCGCGACGTGCCGACCAGGGTGTTGTTCTTCTTGGTGGTGGTGCGGTTGCCGTCGGAGTCGTAGGTGAACGCGGCGGCGGTGGTTCCGGTGGTGGAGGTGGTCAGGCGCCCGGCCGGGTCGTAGGTGGAGGCGGTGGCGCCGACCTTGGTCTGATTGCCGTCGTTGTCGTACCCGAACAGCGTGGTGGTGGTTCCGGTGACGGCCTGGGTCAGCTGGTCGGCGGCGTCGTAGGTGTTGGTGGTTTTCGTCGTGGTGGTACCAGCGACGGTGGTGGCAGTGGCGCGGTTGCCGGTCTTGTCGTAGGTGTAGCTCTCGCCGGTGGTGCCGGTCAGGCACGAGGTGGCACCGGTGTCGGCGCAGGCCCGGGCCACCCGGCCGGCCGGGTCGTAGTCGTAGCGGGTAGCCCGGTAGACGGCGGTGGTGGCGTCCTTGTACTGGTCAGTGATGACCCGTCCATCGCCGTCCCGCCCGTACTGGCGCGCACCGGCACCCTGCGAGAGCGATGCCAGCTGGCCTGCCCGGTCGTAGGTGCGGGTCTCGGTGACTGCCGGGGTACTGGGCAGTGTGGTGGAGGTGAGGTTTCCGGCCAGGTCGTAGCCGTAGGAGGTGGCCTTGCCGTTGACCGTAGCGGTCTTGATGCGCTGGTCGGTGTCGTACCCGTAGGTGGTGGTGGAACCGTCGGGGTAGGCACGGGTCTTGATCGTGTTGTCGTTGAAGTACGTGTATGTGAAGGGCTTCGCGACGCCCGGCGAGGTGGCGGTCAGCAGTTTGTCGGCGTCGTCAAAGGTCAGCGTGCGGCTGCCGGTGGCATCGGTGACGGTGGCCGGCCGGCCCGCCGCGTCGTAGGTGTAGGAGACGGCCGGGGTGGCGTCGGAGTACGTGGTCTTGGTGATGAGGTTGCGGGCGTCCAGCGTGGAGGTGATGCTCTGGCCGCGGGCGTTGGTGACCTGGGCGGTGTTGCCCTCCGGGTCGTACAGCAACGACACGATGTGGGTGAGCGGGTCCTTGATGGAGGTGGTGCGGCCCTCGGCGTCGTAGCCGTAGGTGGTGATGTGGTTGTTCGCGTCGGTCTTGGTCTCCGCCTGCCCGGCGGGGTTGTAGCTGTAGACGGTCTTGCCGCCGTCCGCACCGATGGTGGACTCAACACGGTCCAGCACGTCGTAGCTGGTGGTGGCGGTCCTGCCCCGGGCATCAGTGGTGGAGATGACATTGCCGTTGGCGTCGTAGCCGGTGCTGCGGAGGTGCCCAAGCGGGTCGGTCACCGCGACCGGCTGCCCGGCCTCGTCGTACTTGACCGTTGTGGTGTAGTCGGCCGGGTTCGCGCCGGTGGCGTTGCCGCGCGGGTCCACGCTGCTGGTGCGCAGTCCGTCCTTGTCGTAGCCGAAGGTGGTGCGTTCCTTGAGCGGGGTGACCTGGGCGGCCAGGTTCCCGTCGTTGTCGAATTCGTAGGTGGTGGTGTCGCCACTGTTCGTCTTGGTCGCGGTGAGCCGGTTCGCGGCGTCGAAGACGAACGTCGTGTCGTGGCCGAGGGCGTCCGCCCGCTTGGTGGCGTTGCCTTCACGGTCATAAGTGACGGTGCGCTTGTGGGCCAGGGCGTCAGTGGTCGTGGTGGGCTGGTTCTTCGCGTCGTAGTCGAACGCGATGGTGTGGCCTTGCGGGTCCGTGGTCGTCTTGCGATTACCGACCTTGTCGTACCCGTAAGTCCACGTGAAGTCCGCGGTCTTCGCGCCGGGGGCATAACCGCGCGCAGTGACCGTCTGGATCAGGCGGCCGGCTTTGTCGTAGCCGTAGGTGGTTTTCGCGCCGGTGCGGTCGATGACCGAGATCTGGCGGCCCGCCAGGTCATAGCCGGCCGTGGTGGTCTTGCCAAGCGGGTCGGTGGTGGTCTTGAGGCGGTTGGCCGGGTCGTAGTCGTAGGTGGTGACCCGGTTCGCCGCGTCGGTGACCGTTTTCAGGTTCCCGGCCAGGTCGTACTTGCTGGCGGTCAGGTGGCCGCGGGCGTCGGTCACCGAGGTGATGCGGTCGCCGTCGTCGTAGCCGTAGGTGGTGGTGAACTTCGCCGGATCCGCACCGGTCGCGTTACCGCGGGGGTCGACGACGGTCTTCAACCGGCCCGAGGCGTCATAGGTGCGGGTGGTCTTGCGGCCCTCGGGCGTAGTGACGGTGGTGAGGTTCCCTGTGGCGTCGTACTCGTAGTTGGTGATCGGACCCAGGGGTGTCTTCTGGGTCTTGCGCTGCCCGTTGGGCCAGTACGTGTAGGTCGTCTCGTGCAGCAGGGCGTCCTTGGCCGAGATCAGCCGGTTCTGCGGGTCGTACCCGTACGTCGTGGTGTGGTAGTCGCTGTCCTTGTAGGTGGCAAGGTTGCCTGCGGCGTCGTAGGTCCAGTTCTCATAGCCGTCGATGAGGCGGTCCTTGAGCTGGCCGCTGGCGTAGTAGTCCCAGGACGTCTGGCGGCCTTCACCGTCGATGGCGTTGTCGCGGTTGTAGTGGCCGTCGTAGCGGTAGTAGCTCTTGTTGCCCAGCGGGTCGATCTGGGTGAAGAGCAGGTTCGTGGCGTAGATGTCCGTCCACACCCCGCCGTCCGGTGCGGTGGTGTCCACCTCGTCGAACACGCCGGTCTTGGTGTAGGCGTAGCTGGTCTTGGCACCGTCCGCCGCGGTCTGGGACGTCACCCGGCCCTGCGCGTCATAGACGTTGAAGACCTGCCGGTGGCCCAACGCGTCGGTAACCGCGTTCAGCAGACCGGCCGTGTCATACCCATAGGTGCTCACGGCTCCGTCCAGTGCGGTGACGGATGTCAGCTGCGCTCCGGTGTAGCCGTAGTCGACATGCCGGCCGTCGGCCAGCGTGAGCTTGCTCAGCCGTCCGCCGGTGTAGGCCAGGGCCACGGTGCGCCCGGCGGCGTCCGTGATCGAGGAGACCTGACCGCCGGTGTACGCCAGCGTCAGCCCCTGACCGGAGGAGTCCTTCATCGCCGTCAGGTGACCGGTGCCGTCGTAGGTCAGCGTGCGGTGATCCGGGGTCGTCAGCCGGTAGCCCGGCCCGTCGACCACCAGGGACGACCTTGCCCAGCCCGGCGCGGTGAACGTCCCACCCGATGCCTTGGTGAAGGGATGCAGCGCACCGCCCTCCGCATGCAGGGTGACATTTCCGCCGCTGAGGACCTCCAGGCTGCTCTCCCAGGGCAGCAGCCAGCCCCTCCCCAGCACACCCGAGGCGGCGACATCGGAGGCGTAGCTGCGGTTCGCGGTGAACGAGATCCCCGGCGCGGACACCGCGGCGTCGGCGAAGGACTCGGCGAACGCGCCGGTGGCGGTGTTGACCGGATCGCCGCGCAGCACGTCCGAGCGCGGGCTGCCGCTGGCGTCCCCGCAGATGCAGCCCCGGGTCGCGTCGACGGGCAGGATGGGGACGATGGCGAAGTGGTTGTACGAGCCGCAGCCACCCGTGTCCGCACTGTCGTCCATCACCCGGACGCACTCGTGGACGAAATACAGGGGATCGGACTTCGTGCACGGCTTGGGCGGCAGCGTGATGACCGTGTTGACGACTGGCGGCGTCGGCGCTGTGGGACCGGTAAAGCCCCAACTCGGCGCAGACACCACCTGATTGAAGTCGATGTCCGGTACGGGGTCGTCGTTGCAGTAGTTCGTGATCTGGTAGGAGACCTTGACCGGGTGCCACTCCACGACATTGGGATCGCCGCCGGTTTGGTACACCGCGGAGGACACCATCAACGGCTCACCGGGAACAGCGGCCCCCATGTGGTTGCCGAGACTGCCCAGCCATCCGCCCTGCTGGGCGGCGGTGTTCCCGAACGGGTCCTGGGTCACCTGCCAGTAGACCAAGCCCGAATGCTTCGTCGCGGCGACCGCCGACCGGCTCTTCGGCGCCGGGACCATGCCCGACCGGCGCTTGTTCGTCTCCGCGACCTGCTGCGCGGTGGCCGGGACACCATGCCCCGGGGGCAGCGCATGCGATGCGGTCCGCGGTGGCAGGAATCCGACCTGCTTGCGGCGCTCCGCCAACGTCATCGGCTTCTGCGGCTTCACCGGCGCCGGCCCACGACCGGCCGCCTGCTGCACGGGCGCCTGCGCCGTGGCCTGCTGGGCCGGCAGGAAGCTCAGCCAACCGCCGCCCGCCACCACCGACAGGACAACCGCCACCACCACAAGCCGCGTTCGGACCAGGACAGCACGCAACACCGCATACACCCCCCGTGTATTCGAGTACGCCACAACCGTCACTGGCGCACCACAAGTTCGCACAGTCTTTCGATACATCGAACGCACGGGAAGATCACACAGTCAGCACATGTCATCCTTTACCAGTTTTCCCACCCATCGCTTTACGAATTCTTTACCAATTCTCGTCACGCAGAGCTATCTTCACCGGAATGCTCCGGGCCGCACATAACAGCAGCCCAAAACCCCCCAACGGACGGTGAGGACAGCACGCTGCCAGCCTGGTCGTTCAGCAGACCCATACACCGAGCGCGCCCCACGGCCTGTTCATCGCGGGCGCGAGGTCCGCAGCTGCGGCAGTGGTGCCACGACGGGGAAGTCTCCTACGTGCTGGGCGTTCCCGTTGACCGCCCCTTGAAGGGACCGCCGGGAAAGCCTCGCCAGCCGGTGGTGACGCTCGGCGATGACCTGCTGCGTTACGCGGAGGTCCGCGATCAGTGGGAACGCCGCTCGTGCGGTGACGGTGCGAAGGGCACCCGCGCATACGACTGGACGGCCTTCGCCGTGCGCGTGAAGGGCGAGGAGCCGGCCGAGGGCTTCGAGCACTGGCCGGTGCTACGGCGCTCGGTCCACCCCAACCGGCGCGGCACGGACGGCCAACTCCACCGGGAGGTCGCATACTTCCTCACTCGCGCACCTCACGGCACCATCGTCCCGGAGATCATCTCAAGAGCGGGCGGGCGCCGGCAGATCGAGGAGGACAACGAGATCAACAAGCAGCTCGTCGGCTTCGATCAGTACCAGGTCCGCAAATGGACGCCCTGGCACCGGTACGTCACAAGCTGCATGCTCGCCACCGCGTTCCTCGCCGTCCAACGCGCCGCCTTCCTCGAACCCGAACCCGAGGTGGGAGAGACCCCTGAGCAGGGAAAAGCCCAGATCCCCAGGGAGAGCGAGGCCGTCGGCTGATCCCCGGCCCCTTGCTGCGGCCCTCGGTCCACGCCATCCGTCACTGCCTGGCCGCATCCACCTCAACCCCCGCCACACCGCCCAGACAGTCATCACCCGCGAGCTATGGCGACCCCTCCACCAGACCCGGGCCCAGGTCAGCCACTACGACGTCGCGGTGACCCCCTCCCGCCCCGCCTCCGGGCCCACCACCAGCCGATCCCACCCATCACCGACTACCGCGACGCTTCCGCTTCAAATCGGATGGTTCTGTGACCGAGATCGACGGCACGTGATCCTCCACAAAAGTGGACGGAGTTCTATCGGCACGAGGACCATCGAGGCCCTGCTCGACCACGTGGCCGGGCGCCGAAAAAGCCCTGCTCGTCGGAAGCATATTGCCGGCAGAGCGGCGCCTGCCACTGTCGATTCCCGACAAGGCACAGGGTGGAATTCCCACAAGACACAGGGCCACCAGGGACTTCCGGCATTCCATGCCTGACGTCCCGTCAGCGGCGCTGTCCACCGCTCGTCCACCGAAAGAGGTGGGTACACACTCTCTGCAGGCCAGGCTGGGCCATAAAGCCGCAGGTCACAGCGATGAGCAGCCTTACCGTGACCACGGTGCGTGAACCCTCGACCTGCGCTTTTCGATACTTAGATGCCAGATGGCCTTCGCCAGCCCATTCCATGGTCACCGAATAGGAGAAACCCCAGGTCAGAGGCCTGACCCGGGGTTCACCTCGGAGCCCCCTGTCGGATTCGAACCGACGACCTTCGCTTTACAAGCGCCGCTGGGATTGTGATCGTGAGTGATGAAACGTGTCGCGCGGTGCTGTTCCTGCTGGTCAGCGCCGCGCGACATGTTTCACTGTCCGTGACGGGATGGCCCTTTCCAACCCGTCCGCTCACGCATCGCTCACGCAAATTGCCCCCGCAAACTGCAGAGTCGCAACATCACGAGGACGTTCATGTAGGCGAGCGCTGACCTCTCAGCAGGCGAACGAGATCGCGTCTGTCCACATGGAACTGCCCACCGAGTCAACGACGTCGTTACCGCCGATGTGCCAGGTAGACCGCGACGGCGTCGGCGAACCTCTCCCGTTCCTCCGCGTGCGCGACACGCCAGAATCCGATCGACGCGCCATCTTCGAGGTCGCGGAGGCTCGCGAGAAGCCGTACGAACGCCCCGAGAACGGCGGGGTCCCAACCCTCGCCGGAACGGAAGTCGAGGGTGATGTCCTCCCCGACGAAGAGACCCAGATCGGGGATCTCGACGGAGTCGAAGGCAATGCCCGTCAGCAGAATGTGGAAGGGATGCAGTTCACCGCGGAACACGGCCGCCGCCGGATCGGCCACCTCGCGCAGAGGGATGCCCTCATCACCGACAACGGGCCATACTTCGACCTTCTCCCCCAGCGGCGCGGCAACCGCCAGGAGCGCACCGTAGGCACGGCCTATGCCCTCGGCACTCAGGCCCGCCACCTCCACCTCCGGCAGCGACCCATCGTCCTCGGCGAACTGATGCCCGAGCCTCCTCCAGAGCTCCGCCTCCGCCCCCGCATCGGCCGAATCACCGAACGCCCGCCAGACGAGGCTGTCGACCAGCGCCCCGAACTCCTCCGGGAAACCCACCTGCGGCGCCTCCGTGACGACCACGCCGGCCCGAGTCACAAAGTCCACATCGGCCCAGCCACCCCGGAACAAGACAACCTGCAGCTCGGCCCCACCCGCCCCGGTGATCCGCACCCCCAGCGAATCCGGGTCCTGAACGCAGCTTCGGGGGGTCTCCAATCGTTGCGGCCAGGCAGCCGCCTCATCCCGCCACGTCAGAGCATCAACCGTCAGCCCGGCCGACTCCCAGCCCTGCCGCCTGCGAGCGATCTGACGGGCCGCCCAGTCGAGGTCACTATCCGTTCCATCCGCGAATGCTCTCCCGCCCGGCTCATCGCCACCACCGAGATTCCGGACCGGCACGAGGGCTCGATTGCGTCCCATAGAGCGACCGGTCAGTCAGGCAGCGACACCGGCTCGGTAGACGTAGCTCGATCAGATGATCGACGTGGCACCAATCGCCCACGCGGCGTGCGACAGCGTGTTTGACTTCCGCGCATGCAGACGACGATCAGTACTCCTTGGGGCGTTACCAGCTACGGCGCCGCCAGTGTTCAAGCCGCCCCCGACCTTGCCCGGATTCGCCTCGGCATCGACAGAACCGAAGCCTCACCGCAGGAGGCATTCGCCGTCGCGCGTGCCGGCATCACCGCGCTGCGCGAGGCCATACGAAGCCACGGAGTGTCGGACGGCCGGGTATCGGCGTCGCGGCTCGGCCTGGAGACCTCCTGGAACGGCTACGGGCCGGAACGCAAGTTCCTCGGCTACCGCTGCCAGGCCGCGTTCGCCATCGAGTTGAAGGAACTCGACTCCCTCGAACAGTTGCTGATCGATGCCGTCCAAGCAGGGGCGAACCACCTGGAGAGCGTCGACTTCGACGTGCGCAACAAACCAGAGCTCCGCGCCCAAGCACGCTCCGCCGCCGTCCGCACCGCGCGTGCGAAGGCGGAACTCTACGCCGATGCCGCAGGTGTGCAGTTGGGCTCGGTCATCCACATCGAAGACGTCGACCCGGAGAGCATCGGCGCCGGCCGCTACCGGGGGCACAGCGACTCCGGGACCGTGTCCGAGGCAGATCTCGCGCCCGGTGCCGTAGTGGTCTCAGCCGCAGTCGTCCTCGGGTTCTCGATCTCCCCCTCCTGAACCACGACGGCCTGATCGAGGCGCCAAGAGAGCAGGAGCGACCAGGTCACAGCGCGGAAGCCGACGCGAGGATCTGAAGGTTTCCCAGCACCGACAGCTCCGCCGGTGCGCATTCCGGCGGAGCGCTTCCAGCGGCGCGTGACGATTGGCAGAATCCGTGTTTCTCAGGTCTGAGTTGCCGAAGCGCGAAACGATGGCGGCATGAAGCAGCTCGAAGCGCATGAGATGCCGCTGGACAAGGTGGGCCTTCCCCCAAGGCCGGGTAGTTAGCGTTTTCGCAGGTCACGCAAGGGAAGTTGGTGACCATGTCGTGGCGGCGTAGAGGCCGGGGCCGAGCTTGTGGATGAGGCCGCTGGTGGCCCAGCGGTTCAGTTGTC
>NZ_JAPVLS010000162.1:0-9789 GCF_027158125.1 Streptomyces sp. H39-C1 | reverse complement strand
CGGTCGATCATCAACGCCTCATCCGGACCCGAAGCAGGCCGAGCCCGCAGCAATGTCGGCACCATCCACCCCCAGCGCACTCCTCAACACACCGTGTATACCCATAAGTTGAGGAATTCAGCACTAGTTGAACCAGGTGGAGATCTTCTTCTCCGTCGTGCAGCGCAAGGTCGTCTCGCCCAACGACTTCACCGACCTTGCCCAGGTCGGGGACCGGCTCCGAGCCTTCGAAGACCGCTACAACGCCACGGCACAGCCGTTCCAGTGGAAGTTCACCACCTCCGACCTGGACGATCTGCTGGCTAGGCTCGACCGGCACACCGCCGATCACCCAGAAGAATCCTCCGTCGCCCTGGCAGCTTGATCAACCCCCGAAGGACTTCGGACGCAGACCACAAGGGCTTGCAGGGAAGCAACACCTTGATCCCCTGCAAGCCCTTAGCAGCCACCTACGGGCACAGCCTTCAGTGTTTCTGCTCGCCCGAGCGGTCGGTGAGGCCGAAGAAGTCCATGACAGCGGCGCGCTGCGCGGCTACGGTCACCACTTGCGAGGGCTCCGCGGGCGCGAAGATATCGATCCGTTCGGTGGAAACACTGCGGCTCGGTTCGCTCAGCAGCTCGTAGACGAACCGCCCATCAGTCATTTGGGACTCCATCCCGGAGGTGGAGACGTCCGGGCGCGCTCCTTGGCAGCAGAGCAGCAGCCCGTGCTTTTCCAATTCTCTTCTGGCGTCCAGCAGGCACACGAAGAGATTGTCGCCAGTGTGCTCGGCGTGCGTGACGGCGCCATTTCTCGTCACGCGCAGAACATAGGGTCGCGTATCCGAGATCGCCAGCCGAACGGGTGTCCGACCTCCTTGAGCGTCCACCGCGAAAAGTTCGATGGTCTCGATCATGATCCTCCTCCGAAGCCCGGGTTGTCGACCCACGTTCCGTCCGGGTGCCAGCACCCCTCGATGTGTGACGGATCCACATGTCCAGGAAAAGCGATCTCTCGTTCGTGGGCCATCGTATTTCCTGGGATCCGGGCGTTCACGTCGATGCCGCCGGCGGCATCTCGGATCTTGTAGACATACCTGCTGCCCGCCGACCTGGTGACCGCGTAAGCGTGGGAACTGGTGGTGGAAATGAATCCCGAGGCTTCGGTCCACGTTCCTGATACACCGGCCACATGCTCCTCGAGGTTCATGTTCGTTCCTCTCGGCTCGAAGCCGATCCGAAAGATGTCGTCCGGGTGCCGGGTGTCGACCCGGTACACGGTGCAGGGGACGAGGCCCAGTGGGTCGCTCCATGAGAGCGGGTTGACCACATATCCGTGAGGGTTGGGCGCCGGCGTCAGGCCCAATGGGTCAGGTGATTGATACTGGGCGCTGTGGGGATCGTAGTACCGATGGAAATTGTAGTGGAGCCCGGTTTCGTCGTCGGCGTACTGCCCGGGAAAGCGCAGTCTGCAGTCCGCCTCTCCGGTTTCTTGCTCGAAGGGCGCGCCCCACAAGGAAGCTTGGCGCTGCCAGGCGATGTCACCCGCCGTGTCGATCAGCTCGGTCGGGGTACCGACGGCATCGCTGACGATGGAGTAGAAGCGCCGGTCCACCTCGGCCTGATCGAACTGGGCGAGTGGGCGCCGGCCGTCCGGTTCCCATTCCCACGTCGTGGTGGAATTGGCTTCGGTTCGCTCGGCCAGCCGGAGGCCGTCCCAGCTGAACTCGATGTGTTCGGCCGCAGCCCCTTCAGGTGTGGTCCGTCGCTTGGCGATCCGCCGACCCAACGGGTCGTACCGATACTGCCAGCGGCTGCCGTTCGGCTGGGTCGCCTCCGTCAGCCGGTCGTCCGCATCCCAGGTGAACGTCCAGACGTGTGATCCACCCGAGAGCAAATGCTGGACGCGACGGATCACCCGCCCTTGGCCGTCGTGCTCGTAGCGGGTTCGCCCCGCACGACGGATGAGGGTGCCCACTGCCGTTCGAGTTCCGGAAACGCCCTCCGGCTGACCGGCCCAGGAGGTGTCCGTGACATTGCCGACGCTGTCATATCTGTACGATTCCGGCCGTGTGTGGCTGCGGATGGCCGTGACGCGGCCGCCAGGTCCGAGGTCGAACTGCCGTGGATCCTGGGTGAGGTCGTCGACCGCGATGATCTGGTCGTCAGGCCGGAAGGTGAAGGAACGCTGTTGCACGGGACCGGTGGCGTCCCCGGCCCCGGTGATCGTCTGTTGGACCATCCGGTGGGCGCTGTCCCAGTCCTGGCTGAGGACCGCTCCACCACTCAGCGACCGCCGTGTCTCATGCCCGGCTGCGTCGAACGTGAAAACGAGCGGGTGGCCGGCGAGCCGCAATTCTGCTGGGCGGCTGTTCGGGTCGTAGGACCATTCGCTCGAAACCCCAGCCGGGGTGGTTCGCTTGGTGCGCCGTCCCAGGAGGTCGTGCACCACCGTCAGCGTCCGGTCGTTGCACGTCTCGGCGGTGATCCGGCCCAGCGAGTCGCGTTCGAAGGAGAGGTCCGCATGGGCGTTCGTCGCGCGGACCAGCTGGCCGGCCGGGTCGTGCGCGAAGGTGGTGACCCCTCCGTCGTGGCGTTTTTCCACCGCCCTGCCCAGTTGGTCGTACCGGAAGTGGGTGACCTGGCCGACGCCATTGGTGCGGCTCGTCAGTTGTCCTGCGTTGTCGTATCCATAGCTCATTTCCCGGCCGTTGAAATCTATTTCACGAACAAGGCGCCCGGCGGGGTCGTATTCGTAATGCCACTGCAATCCTGCAGCATTGTGCACCGATGTGAGTCGCAGCTCTGTATCGTATCGGAACTCCGTTCTGCTGCCGTCGGATTCCACCCGGGCGGCCAAGGTGTCGAACGGAGCAGATTCGAATCGGGTAAGCTCTCCGAGGGCGTCGACATACTGCAATTGGTTGCCCTCTGGGTCCCGTTGCCACGACTCGACCGTCCCTCCGGGACCTGTGCACGAGGTCAGGTGGCCCTCGAGGCTCCAGGTGAATCGGGTGGTCCCGCCGGAGGCATCGATGACGGAGATGACCCTGCCCATGGCGTCCCGCTCGTATCGCGTCGCGCAGTCTGAAGGATCGATGACGACTGTCGGCAGTCCTGCGCGATCAGTAGTGATCCGCCGCACCGCGCCGAGCGGGTCGGTGATGGATGTCAGATCTCCGCGCTCGCCGTACTCGTAGTCGGTCGTCGCGCCGAGGGGGTCCCTGATCCGCCGCATGTTCCCGGAGTCGTCGTACTCGCGTTGCCAGAGTGCGCCACCTGGCTGAGTGACCGTCACCGGCAGGTGCAGACTGTTGTATTTCGCTGTGCCCGTCGATCCGTCCGGTCGTGTGACCCGCAGCAGATTGCCGGCGATATCGTAGGTGTAGTGGGTGGTGCGGCCGAGCGGGTCCGTACGGGAGATCAGCCGGTCGTGACGATCCCACTCCGTCAAAGTGGCGTTGCCGAGGGGGTCGGTCAGCCGGACGAGCTGGAAGTGCTCGTTGAACTGATACGTCGAGGCGTTGCCGAGAGAATCCGTCGCGACGGTGGTACGTGCCACCGCATCGTATACGTAGTGATATTCCAGGTATCCGCCGGTGCCGGTCGTGTGAACGCAGCGGCCTTGGTCGTCATACGTGTAGCGGTACGACGTGTCATTGCGGTCCTGCCAGCCGGTGATACGGCCGTGGGAGTCGTAATGGAAGGCGAGGGGGAGTCCCGATGAGTTGGTGATCCCACCGAGATTTCCCTCCGTGTCGTAGCTGTAGCGCAGCAGCAGCGTCGGGTCAGCGCCGGAAAGGAGCCGCAGAGCGGTAATCCGGCCCTGGTCGGTCTCGATACCGAGGTGATAGCCGCCGTCGTGAACGATCGCGGTGGGACTGCCGTCTGCGCTGTATTCCAAGCGGATCCGGTCTCCGTTGCGGTCCGTGATCGCGACCAGTGGCATCTCCGCACTGCGGGTCACAGCGGCGAAATGCAGGGTGTGGCCGGTCTCGGGGCGGTCTATGCGTATCTGTCCGCCGGGGAATCCGTCCCACTCCAGCGGCCAGCGGGGTCCCTCGCTGGGCATGCGGGGGGTACGCGGCGCCGGGACGGGATAGTAGAGAACCATGCCGTCCTCAGAGGTGTAACGCACTCCTTGATCGTCCAGGATCAGACGCTGATCCAGTGTCGAGGCCCAGGATTTTCCGAACCATCGTCCCGCGCGGTAGGACGACACGTGGTGGCGCTCCAGCACGAGGGGCAGATTGCCCGGCAGCCGGACATCAGTCGCTGACATGACCATCTCGCCGGTCGCCACGTCGATGGGGTCGCCGCACTTGTTGCGCTTGAACATGGTCACGCCCGACTTGCGCATCCAGGCCGCGCCTTTGCGCAGACCGCCCGCAAGGTCGCCGAGATGACTCCCCATACCCTTCATGAGCTTGGGCAGGTTCTTGGCCATCTTGAGGAGGCCACCTGCGGTGGTGAGGCCCTTGAATCCGGGTATGCAGTCGAGGGCGGCGAAGAACACGTCCCAGAGGCTGGCTTTGCCTTGCGCGTATTTGATGACGGTATCGGCGAGCACGACCAGCGCCGCCGCCAACACGATCCAGGCCAGTGGGCCGCCGATGATCATCACGACGATGCCGAGGACCGCGACGATGACCTTGCAGACCGCGACGATCTCGTCCCAGTGGTCGGCGACCCAGTCGACCGCCTTCTCCCACCAGTGCTTGTTCTTGATCCCCGCGTCCGACGCCTCGTGCAACCCGTGCTCGGCGGTGCTCGCCGCGGTGTCCCGCAGATGCGCCGCCTGAGCCGCCAGTTCCTTCGCCGCGTCCAAGCGCTGCTGCGCGTCGTGCACCGCGGAGTTCGCGGAGTTCTGCGCGTTGGAGGCGTCCAGCGCGTTCCGGGTGGCGGTGCGGACCTCCTCGGCCGATGGCGGCTCCACGCCTGGCTTCGGGTCCGCCTGGTACTCCTTGGACTTGTCCCCGGCCCGCTTCACCCAGTCGTTCGCGTTGGTCTGGGTGGTCTTGGCGGCGTCCAGATCCTGCCGGGCGGTACGCCCCTGGGCCAGCGCCCGGTCGGCGTCCGCCTGCGCGGTCTCCAGCTTCGGCCAGTACGTCTCCAACGCCCCCGACGCCAGCCGGTAGGACTTCTCCAGCTTGGTCAGCTCGCCCGGCAGGTCCCCGAACTGCTCCCGGTAGGCGTCCGCCGCCAGACCCGCCCAGTCCTGCACCGCGTTGTTCCCGCTCAATCCCCGCACCGAGCGCAGTGCCGAGGAGACGTCGTCCGCGAAGTCGCCCAGCTTGCGGGCGAGTTCCTTCACCTCGTACGGATCACCTGGGACCGGATCCCGATCCAGGTCGAGTATGTGCCAGTCCGTAGGCCGATTCCCCATGTATGTGCCCCCGTGCATCGACTAGCCGCCGCAGCTCCTGTCACTGTGCGAACACTTGACCCTACTGAACGGGTTCGAAGCGGTCGACCGGGCCATGAGGACGGAGGACTTCCCGCCGCAGGTCAAACCGTGAGGGTGCCCGACCTACCACCGCAACCGGCACGGACTGTCGACTTCCCGCAAACGGGCGGATCAGCCTACGGAGCGGTCGTAAGGCAGAGAGCCGTGCGCTCTCTCGCCTGTCTCTCACAGGCTTCTCACGGACGAGGTGTCACGGAGGCGGAGCGGCCGTCATGGAGGTGGCCGTCGAACGGGACCTGACCTGGGCGATCGGGACCGCGCCGGACCAATTGATACGGTCCGTCAGGCAGTGACGAACGCTGGGGGTCAAGGGGTCGCAGGTTCAAATCCTGTCGTCCCGACGGTGCTGAAAGGCCCGCTGGCTGGGAGAAATCCCAGGTCAGCGGGCCTTTTGCATTGCTCTGACTAGGCGTCAAAGTGACAGCCCATCAGATGCTTGGGGACCAGCTGGGGACGGTGCTGAGGAAGAAACCCCTGATCAGGCCCTGTTTGCTTGGGGACCATGATCGCGAATGGTTGCTCCTGCATTGTCCGGTTTCTACAAGACCCGCAGGGTCGCGGCGAGCGGGTCCGAGGGCCCGGGGGCTCCGGCCAGGTGGGCGCTGAGCGATCGTCCGGCGGCGACGATGGCTTGTAGGTCGGGGTGGAGGTAGCGCTGGGTGGTGAGCAGCGAGCCGTGGCCGGCGATGAGCCGCAGGACATGCAGTGGCACCCCGGCGTCGGCCATCCACGTCAGCCCGGTGTGGCGCAGGCTGTGACGGCGCAGCTTTTCGTGACCCAAGGAGCTGACGACCGCGTCCCAGTGGGTGGCATCGCGCAGGACGGCGGTGGTGATGCGTCCGCCGCGCGGGCCGGTGAACAGCCGGGCGTCGGGGTCGGGGCCGGCGGCCAGCAGGCGTTGCGCGATCAAGGGCCGCACTTCCTCGATGAGCGGGACGCGGCGGGCCGCTTTTGCCCTTGGTGCCCTTATCGGCGAGCCCGCCGGGGGAGGGGGTGGTCTGGCGGCGCACGGTCCAGATCCAGTTGACCGGGTCGATGTCCTTGACCCGCACGCCGGATGCCTCGCCGATGCGGGCGGCGGTGCAGGCCATGAAGATCACCACGCTGCCCCATCCGGCGAAGTTCCCGTGGGAACGTGCCACCAGCGCCGCGGCCAGGGCGGTGAGCGCCGCCCAGTCGGGCAGGGCCAAGGTGCGGGGGTCGTCGAGTTCGTCCTCGGCCTGCTTGTAGGCCGACTGCCAGCCCACGATGCGCGCGGGGTTGCGCGCGATGATGCCGTCCCGCACGGCCTGCTCCATCACCCGCACCAGGACTGCCAGGCTGTTCTTGACCGTGGAGCGCCCGCACTCGTCCGCGATCCACCCGTACACGCTGCGGTCCACCGCACCGTTGCTGATCATTGCGACCGGGATGTGGCCCAGGCTGGGCACCACTCGTAGCCGCCACCCCGCCAGATACGGGTCGGTGGTCTTGGCCTCCAAGCCGCGCAGGGCGAGCGGCATGTTGGCGTTCCCGAAGTCGGCCAGCGACTGATTGGACCGGGTCGGGTCGATCCCGCGCAGGGCTGCGGCCAACAGCGCGTCGATCCACTCCTGGGCTTCCTCGGCACTGGCCCGGGCTTCCGACAGGGACCGTCGTTTGCCGGTATGGGGATCGGTCCAGCGCACGCGCGCCCGGTAGGGAAACGGCCGGTTCGCACGGTGCTCGATATCGGCCGACAACGCCACGGCGATGGGCAATTGCTCTATGTAGGGCATCAGGCCGCCTGCGCGGGGTCGATGCGGCGACCAGCCAGCCACCGTTCGACATCGGCGGCGCCGTACATCACCACCCGCTCCGACAGACGGACGAAAGGCGGTCCCTGCGGGGGCCGTGCCGTCCTCCATCGACGGACCGAGGAGGCGTCCACCCGCAGCAGGCGGGCTATCTCCCCGGTCGTGTACCACCCCCCGGCCAGTGGGACGGGCGATGGCTCGATATTCATGGAACGGACATTTTCGGTCGTCGGTGCTTTAGGGTGCATGGACTTCCCGGGGGTTGGAGGGCAGGGTTGGGTTTGGCAACCGGACGCGGATTTCGGGATGCTGCGGGGAGGAGAAGTGTTCAGGGCGCCGGGCTCTGCTCGGGCAAGACACAACATTAAACAGAAGGCGCGCGAAGTCCAGCCCAATCGTTGCTAGTTCTCCAACGGAGAACACCGGTACCGGCCAGCGCCCCCTTAACAGTTCCAAGAAAGGCCCGAGGAAAAGTTTGCTTCAGTTATTGCTGGTCGCACTTCTCTGGATTCCTCGATTGCTTCCGGAACCGCTCTCGCCGCCGTGGGCATGGTGTAGGTGCTACTGACTGCACTCCGTGTTTAGGGGCGTCGTCGGAGTCCTTGCGAGGTTGAGTGGCGTCGAACCACTAATGATCCGCAGTATCACCGGTTTGGCTAACCGGCGATCCCCGGCTATGTTGCCGTGCCTCGAAGGGGTTGGGCGCACAACTACACGAGCGAGCCGCCACAGTTCAGGGGACGGCCGAGGGCGCACGGCACCTCGTGGACTGTCCTGGGGCGCGGAAGAGGCATCGGCCATCACGGCCGCTGCTGTGCTGCCGCCGGTACGGGCTGCCGAACAGTCCGAGGAGGACTCCGCCTGAGGATCACTGCACCGCAACGGGCCGGAACGAAAACCGCGTCCGGGCCACGATGGACCAGCTGGCTCCTGCGTGGGGCGAAAATCCGAACGGCGGCAAATGCGACATCAAGATCATCGCCGCGAAGCCGCTGTCGACGCACCGTCTTCGACGGCGCCCACCCCAATGCCCACCTTCGCAACGAGTCCATACAGCGCCTGCAGTCGCTCCAGGCCGCCGGAGACTCTCCCGACTCGAGAGACGCCCAGATCGCGGCTCAAAGGGAGGTGAAGAAGCTCAAGGTCCGACTCGCTCGCCCAATTGAACAGCGCCATCGAGGATCTTGCCGTCCTCCGGACCCGGGCCCTCGCCCGTCTGGCGGCCCCACACGAGAGGGGTCCGTGCCAGAGGGAGACCTCGGGACGTACGTCGTGAAGTTGTCCAGCTGACGGCTTTGACCTGGAGTGATGACGCTGAACAGGGCTCTGGCCTGGGCGGATCCGTCTTTCTGGATCTTTCAGACTCGTGCCCGGTTGTGCAGCTAATTCTCCCTACGCGCTCCCCAGGGCCGCTCGCACTCCCCGGATTCTCCCCAGATGGTCTGCCGTAGGAGGATCGCCTGCCCCGTCTGGCAGTACGGGTGTGTGAGTCGTGCCGATTCGCATTGCGTAAGCGCCCAGAAGAGATGTCGGCATTCGCCCGGTCAGATGTCGCGGAAGAGACTTGGGAGCGCGGTGACCTGCCACGATGAGCGGCTGATGGCCACTGACCTGCGCGAATGACCTTTCGGCTATTTCACGTTCGTGCCGGTTGATGAGGCCAGAAGTCCCAGGAAAGTCCCAGGGGGACTTCCACTGCTGACGGGTGCCTTTCGGTTCTATAGGGCAGGACGGGCTCGTCGAACGGCCCCGTTTCCAGCGAGGGCGGCGGAGCCTAGATGTCGAGTGACTGGCGTTCGCCAATCGTTGCGGGAATAGCTCCGGCTACCAGACGGGCAGCCAGGGCGACCGTGGTACCGAGCGTCAGTGAGGCGAGGGCCACCATCAGGGCGGCGACATGCACGGCACCGGCCAGGACGGCTAGGACAACTCATGTCGCGCCCGTGGCGGGTGGTCGGATCGGGTCGCACGGCGGTGCGGCGTGCGGGCCCGCCCCGCAGATGATCGGCTGCTCGCCGGATCGTGTTCCGGCCCGTCCAGGGGGGTCTGGCTGATGCACTGTCTGCTCTTCCCGCTGCCTGGGAAGGGCGGCGCCGCAGGCGACCCGCACCGTTACCCCCCGTTGCCACGACGCGGTCAAGGCCATCCGAACCCGACCGTGGCGGAGGCGGCGGGCAGAGACTTCCGCTACCCAGCGCCCCCGCTCGGCCTGCGTGCACCTCACACCTCAGTCGGGCAGCCGCCAAGATCCCGACGTGGGGTGAGTGATACTGCGACCAGCCATCTCAGGGTGTGGAGGTGGCAGCCAGGCGCAGCCTTGATGCTCCATAGACAGATTCTCCCCATTTCAAACATTGAGCCGCGCCAAGAGGCAGGGCCTCTAGGTAGAGCGTGGAGATGCTTATGAGGAGACCGCGGAAGAGGACCGGGGACATGGCGGACAGGGCTTGATCAAGTTCCTTAGGTGACCGGTTCGTTGGTGATGCCCAGGATGGGGAGTGCTCGTTGGGGTTCGTCGCGGATCGCCCGGGTGGTCTTGGCGATGTTGTCGGCTCCGAGGGTTTTCAG
>NZ_JAPVLS010000161.1:0-9940 GCF_027158125.1 Streptomyces sp. H39-C1 | reverse complement strand
CCCCGACACCTGGACAACGACCATCATCTGCACTGGTCACGCTTCCGACGCCGCAGCCAAGCCCGCGCCCGCAGATGCCACTACCAACGCCGAGGCCACCACCCCCACATGCGGTTGCAGTATTAGGGGTCCCGCCATGACGTTGCTCATCATCCGGCACGCCGAGTCCGTCGAGAACGCCGCGAAGTACACCGGCTTCTACCAGGACCCGCGCCCCTACTCCGGGGCAGCCGCCCACGGCATCTCCCACGACCTCGTCGGGCTGACCCCGCGGGGTTTCCGCCAGGCCCAGTGGCTTGGCGATGTCCTCCCGGCCCTCGCGGGACATCAACCGCACGTCTACACATCGACCTATCGCAGGGCCATCGACACCGCGCTGATCGCCCTCCCCGACCTCCCCGCCGAGTGGCCCCAACAGACAGCGCTCCTAGATGAACAGCACTACGGGGACGCCACGTACATGACCAAGCGAGAGCTGTACGACATGTACCCCGATCTGGCCGAGGACCGGCGCCAACGCAAGCACCTCTGGACAGCTCCCGGCAAAGGAGAGTCCCTCGCCGAGGGCGTCAGCAAGCGGGTAGCGGCGTTCGCCGCTCAGGCTCAGGAAGAACTGCGATCGCCGTGCACGATCATCGCCTTCACCCACCAGACAGCAGCCGTCGCACTCCGCTCGCTGCTTGAAGGCCGCACACTGCCCGACGTCCTCGCGGAGGAGAAGAAGGGCAAGATGCCCAACGCCGCGATCCTGCACTACGAGCTGCGCCATGGCCGTTTCCTCCGAACCGAAACGACCATTCCGCCGATCTAGGAGGGCCCCGTGCGACACATATTCCTCAATGGACCCATCCAGAACGGGCCCTTCACTTTCGAGACGACGCCGGGCAAAGCCGTCGGCATCCGTCTCGCCGCGGCCCTGAACGCCGTCATCGGCGCACCGCCCGTTCCGCACCTGTGGAACACCGTGACCCTCGCGGGAGACCTGAGGCACCGCCAACACACCGGAAGCCAGGTCACTCGCGAAGCGTTCGAGTCCGACCTCATAGCGGCCAAATACCCGCCTGGGCAGCCGCCCGTCGCCGGCACTCTGACCGACACCGACACCGAGGTCGCCAGCCTGGCCCTGGAGATGATCGAGACCAACCTGCGCGCGGGCACGCTGGCCATCTGCCGCGAATCCGTCCCCACCTGCCGGGGCTGCGGTCACATGACCGGCAACGGCACCCACCCCTGCAACGCCTGCGGCAGCACCTATACCGAAGACCGAACAGGACTGCACCTCGTCGCCGAGCTCGCGAAGGACCGCCCGGTCCTCGATCGCTCAGATCTCCACGCCGGACACCGCCAGCAGCCCAAGCACCTACAGAACTCCGCCGGCAATATCACCCAACGCCTGATCCTGTCGCGGACCCGCGACCACGGCATCGACCTCGGCCCGCTCGGGCTTCCCGGCCTCGTCCTGGACCCGCGAGTCGGCGTCCATGTAACCGTCCTGGCGGCAGCGCGCAGGCTCCAGGCGACCACAGCCGTGATGACGATCACCCAGAACGCCGCCAACCATGTAGCGGCCCACGGACAGCACTTCCGAACGCATGACGGAACTCGGCTGCAGTACGCCCTGCATGGCCATCTTCCCTACGACCGCACGGCAGACCTTCAGGCCGCGTACGAGGCTTACCGCGCTAGCCCGGGGACAGTAAGAGCATTCGAGACGTGGTTCCTGCCACTCTTCTCCCTTAAGGAGAAGAACGGGACGAGTCCGGCACAACTACCCGCACTCTTCAAGCACTTCATCCGCGCACGCATGGCTCAGCCCGCCGAGCCCAACCCATCAACTATCGAGGCTGTGCGGCACGCCATCGCGAATGGAATCACCGACTGGGTCATGAGCAGGCACGCGCTTGCCGCCGTGATGCCCGCCAGGGAAGCAGCCGACTCCGGAGAGAGCGCTGCCAAATTCGAGCAGATGGGTTCCTTCGAATAGCACTTCGTCAGGGAGGCGGGTCAACGACCCCTGATAGTTCACTACTCCTCTTCGCCAACTGGTAAGTCGCATAGCGGCGTGAATACGGACTCGCGCGAAGCATCGCGCGTCAGATGGAAACCGGGCGATATGACATTCGCACTGGGCCACGGCTCCTCCGAAATCGTAGCCGCAAATGAGTGCGGTTTCCGAGCCTTGAGAGGCCATCGGTGCCAAATCCTTCTACTCCCGGTCTTGCCCCAATCACACAGCGGCACTTCGTTTGGGCGGTGGCCTGATGCGGCTCCACAGGCTGCGCACGCCGCCCCTGCCTAACCCCGATGTCGTGTACCAGCCATCCCGCCGGGACATCGATCCGGCGTCAGGTGAGCCGACTGCGCACGCCCTCTGGGATCGTCATGAGTGGCAATCCCACGGCGAATGCTGGCTGTGGTGTGGGCGCGAGAACATCGACGTGACGTGGATTGGCCCTGTCCAGTCCAGCGGCATGCACGCAGCCCTATTCTCCTGCCGCGCCTGCTTGTACGAACTGGACCAGCGCGTACTACTCGCCAACATGCGCAAGGACCACGGCGATATACGCATCAGGTCTACGTAGAACCGATCGATCTACGCGGCCAGGGCCCGGATCCCTGTCCGGGCCCGGGGCACCGTCGTAGCCCGGATGCCAACGACCTCGACTTCGACGCCCCACGCCTCCAGGGTCCTGGCCGTCTGCACAAGAGTGACCTGCGAGAATGGGAAAAGGGTGTCGGCCGTGAGGTTGGTGCCGGTCTTCAGGAGGATAGCGAAGACAACCTTCGAAGGCCGGTAATCCGGCGGCAAGGCCCGCCCGTTCTTGGCTGCGGCCACCTTCCGGCGGAACCCTTCCATTCCTTCCGGCGAGTTCCTCATCGTCTGTACGGCGACGAGCCCCTGGCTGAACAGATGGCTCAGCGCGTCGGAACCCTTGGCCCGCTTCACCATGACCAGGACGTTGTCCGGGCTCAGGAGGTCGCAGACCTCCACGCCGTTTCCCCGATGCAGCGAGGTCTGGACGTTGTCGCGGTCGAGGCAGATGTAGCCGGGCCGCTGATCCGGGACAGACTCGTTGTATTTGCGCTCCGTCTCGCCGAGAACCCACGCGGGAAGGTCAACGGAAGGGGTGTCGGTGATGAGGCGCTCGACGTGCGAGCGGATGGCCTTCAGATAAGCCTCGCCGATCTCGTACCAGTTCTCGTCCATCAGGAAGAACCGGCGGGCACCGAGCGAGACGTCCGCCTCGATCCACCTCAGCACACTCGACGCCCAGATGAAGTCCGCCTTCTGAGCACGGTCGTGACGGTAGAGGGTGACGGTGCCGTCCCTGAGCGCGGCAAAGCGCCGGCCCTTGCGCTGCGCGCGGGCCCGGTGGAGTACGTAAGGCAGGCTGAAGGTGTCGGTGGGCCACGGCTCGGGGCTATTCACCGCGGTGGCGAAAACGCGGGCGTTGTCATAGTCCTCCCAGTGGTCCGCAGGGACGGCCACCGCGATCAGTCCGTTAGGCTCCTGGCCGAGCATGTCGTCCAGCGCGTCCTCAAGCTGCGCGGTGAGGTCGCTGTCCTTGACGGGCACGATGTGCTCGACGAACTCCAGCTCGGGGCTCGGAGAGTCCTCCCGCAGGACGCGGGCGATGGCACGGATGTCCGCGATCAAGTCCGGGGCATCGATGCCGAGACGCATGCGCAGTCCGGCGCCACCCTCGACGCTGGAGATCTTCGTCGGGTTGTCACGGGAGATCGTGAGCTGGATCCCATCCAGGCGGCCGCCCAAGCGACGCACGATCTGCGCGTGCTCCTCAATGCCAAGGCTCCAGACGGGCGCGCCACCGGGTACGAGGGTGATGTCGGTACGCCCGCCGCCAGGGGTGTGGGACACCAGGTCGCGGATCTGGCTCGGGTTCACCCTGCGGGTCGCGAAACTCAGCCCGAACCGCTGGTCCTTGAGGCGGTCGGACACAAGGCGGAATCCCTGGTCGTAGCCGATGGCGTACACCTCGCTGTCGACCGCGAACATCAGAAGTCCGGCTGAGCGGTTCACGGGCCGGGACACTTCGCATCCGGTCGTGCGGTAGATCTCCTCACACCAGTTCGCAACGGGCTGTTCGAAACTCCCGGTGACCAGCATCGCCGGAACTCCCATCTGCTCGGGAAAGTCCAGGGCCGCGTCGACTGCTTCGAGCCGGCTCGGGTCGAGGGCATCGAACATCGCCTCGACAGTGGGAGCAACGCCGCTGAGCCGGTACAGGGTCCGCTTGGTCGTGCTGGTTGCCATGGTGTGTCTCCGTCTGCCGTGGGAGATAGGGAGTGAGTGTTGCCTCACGAGGCGGTGCAAAGTAAGAGTGGCAGCCGAAGACTTCAATTGACTATCGTGTAATTGATAACCTGGGTTATCAAAAATCAAGCACGATGTACGGGCCCATCATCGGCTGATTGCATGGAAAAGCGGGCTACCCCCTCGGGGACAGCCCGCCTTCCGGTCACCGCTACTTTGCGCCAGGAGCCCACTGCGCCGCGAAGGTCTCCATCTGCTTGAGTACCAGGTCGACGGCTTCCCGCTCCTCGTCCGGCGGGTAGTCGAACATGGCCAGGACCCGACGAATTCGAGTGCGGAGTTTGGCACGGACGGGTTCGCGGGAGAGCCAGTCGACAGAGAGGTTCTTACGGATGTCGACCACAAGAGCCCGTGCGATTTTGGCGAGTTGCTCATCGCCACCCGCCATCACTTCGGCCATGTCACGGTGTGCGACAGCGTCGTAGAATGCCAGCTCCGCGTGGTTGAGCGGCGGGTCGAAGCGTTCACCGCGGCGGGCCTCGTCGGACACCTCCCTTGCCATTGCGGCAAGTTCGGCGATCACCTGAGCGCTGGTGAGCTGCTGGAGCATGTATCGCTGCATCAAGTCGTTCAGACGCTCGGAGAAGCTCTCGTGCCGAACGACGTTGTGCTTCGTGACCTCGCGCATCTTCTGTTCGATCATGCGGCGCAGGGCCTCGGCGACCAGGTGCGGGGTCTCGGAGTTCTCCAGCCTGCGCAGCTGTGCATCGTTTAGGCGGGTGATGTCCAGCCGGCCGATCCCCGCTTCTTCGTACAGGTCCGTAATCTCGTCGGCGTCGACGACCGAGGCGGCGAGCGCTTCGAGATATCGGCGGACCTCGGCGGTCAGCGGCTGGCCCGTGGCCTCACGGTCGGCGGCGTCGAGCTTGACCATCCAAGCCCGTACCTCGCTGAAGAACGCGATGTCGCGTCGCCAGTCCGCCATGTCCTCACAGCGCTCAACGATCTCGCGACTCATGGCGCAGATCCGGTAGAAGCGGTCCAACCGGGCAGTGCTGTCCTTGAAACGGGTAGAGAGTGGCTTGGCTCCGAGCTCCACCTTGTTGCCGGAGGTCTTTGGGTCGCGCAGGTAGTTGGAGGTCAGGCGCAGGGCGCGCTTACGGGACTCAGGGCGGGTGGTGTCGGCAAGCAGTTCCCTCCAGTGCGAGCCGGCCAGTAGGCCCCTGATCGTCGAGAGCTCGTTCTTGACCTCCGTGATGGCCCGCTCGATATCCGCACCGAGAGTCTGGTCCTCCTGGTCTTGGTGTGAGTACTCGCGGAGCGCCTTGGTGAGGTTGTCGGTGAGGGGGGCATAGCCGACGAGGAGACCGTCCTGCTTGCCGCGGAAGCGGCGATTGACGCGGGCCAGCGCCTGCATCAGGTTGGCGCCCTGCATGGGGCGGTCCATGTAGAGGGTGTGGATGGGCGGTGCGTCATAGCCGGTGAGCAGCATCGAATGGACGATGAGCAGTTCGAGCTCGTCGTCAGCGTCCTTGGCGCGCGCCTGGACGATCTTCTGCTGGGACTTGCGCAGGGCGTGCTTGCGGAGATGCTCTGGGTCGGCACGGTCACCGTGGAAGACGATCTTCATGACTCCCTGGTCGACCTCGCTGCTCACCCACCCGGGGCGCCGCTCTGCTAGGGCGTCGTACACCCTGACGCAGATCTCCCGCGTGGCACACACGATCATCGCCTTGCCGGGGCTGCCGATGTCCGGCTTCATCAGCTCGCGGCGCTTCTCCCAGTGGGCGATCAGGTCGTTGGCGAGTGTCGCTATGCGGTCGGGCGCGCCGTAGACCGTGTTCATAGTCGCGGCGTACTGCACCGCACGGCGGCGCTCCGCGTCATCCATGCCCTCAGTGAGGGCGTTGGCCTGCTCGTCGATCTTGGACGGGTCAACGTCAGGCGGAAGGGACACATCGATGACGCGGGGCTCATGAAAGACGCGGACGGTGGCCTCGTCGTCGACGGCCCGCTTGAGGTCATAGATGTCGATGTACTCGCCGAAGACGGCGCGGGTGTCCGCGTCGGCCTTGGAGATCGGGGTTCCGGTGAAAGCGATGAGCGTCGCGTACGGGAGGGCGTCGCGTAGGTGACGTGCGTACCCGTCGAGGCTGTCGTAGTGCGAGCGGTGCGCCTCATCGACGACGACAAGGATGTTGCGGCGGTCGGAGAGGCGCGGGTGAGGGGCGCTCGCGTCCTTCTCTTCCTTGCTGAGGCCGAACTTCTGCAGCGTGGTGAAGATGATCCCGCCGGTGCGGCGGTTGAGCAGTTCGGTGCGGAGCTGGTCACGGGTGGTTACCTGGAGAGGTTCCTGCCCGAGGAGGGTCTGGCTGTCCCGGAAAGTGTCGTACAGCTGGTCGTCGAGGTCGTTGCGGTCGGTGATCACGACGATGGTGGGGTTGTTCAGGGCGGGATGGCGGGAGACGAGGGCGGAGGTCTCCACCATCTCCTCGGACTTGCCGGCGCCCTGCGTGTGCCAGACGACGCCCGCTTGGCCGTTGCTGTGGGATGCGGTGACGATCGCGTCCACGGCTTTGATGACTGCGAAGTACTGGTGGGGCTTGGCGATGCGCTTGCCGGAGAGGGACTCACCAGGCTTGGGGGCCGTGAAGTTGACGAAGCCGGCGGTGAGGGAGAGGAAACGGGAGTGGGTGAACAGGCCGTACAGCGCGAGGTTCAGCGCTTCCAGACCGTCGTAGTCCGGTGCGTTGGTGTTGACGCGATCGCCGTCCTCGTCTACGTTCCACGGCGCGAAGTGCTCGTACGGGGTGAAGACAGTGCCGTACTTCGCGGTGATTCCGTCCGAGACCAAGCACAGGACGTTGTAGCGGAATGCGATCGGGAACTCGGCAATGTAGGTCTGGAGCTGCGCTTGCGCGTCCTTGAGCGTGGCGTTTTCGGCTGCGGCGCTCTTTAGTTCGATGACGGCGAGGGGTAGCCCGTTGACGTAGAGGACGACGTCGAAGCGGCGGTGGCCACCCTCGCTGTCCCGGACGGTGACCTGATTGACGGCGAGGTAGGTGTTCGCGTCAGGGTCGGTGAAGTCAACCAGACGGACGGTAGGGGTCTGCTCGGCCCCGAAGTCGTCCGTATACGTGAACCGGATGCCGGCGGTGAGGTTGGTGTGCGCCTGCTTGTTCTCCGGGTACGCCTCGGTGGAGGCGGGGTCGGTCGCGATGCGCAGAGCTTCGTGCACGGCCGTGGCAGGCAATTCCGGGTTTAACCGCGCGATAGCTGCGGTGAGCTCGTCGTGCAGGACCAGGTCGTCCCAGTCCTTGCGATGCCCGGAGCCTGGGGCGACGGCTTTGCCCTCCTTGACCTCCCAGGCGAGCTCGGCGAGCTCGTCCATGGCGAGGCTTTCCCAGGTGGACTCGGTCATCTTGCTGTCGTGTGCGGTGTTGTCGCGGTCAATGGTCATACGGCGCCCTCCACGATGCGCTCCGCTTCGCGGACGCGGGTCTCGCCGGACATGAGTTGGGGGAGCAGTGTGTCGCGGAGGGAGGCGAGGATGCGCGACTCCTCTACACGGGCCTCGACTAGCCTGTGTAGAGGAGCAAGCCTGCTTTCGAGAGCCGCGCTCAGATCATCACTGATGGCAGGGATCTCAATATGGTCAAACGTCTTCATGTTGACCGTAGAAAATACTGTCCCGTGAGCGACGCTCAGCATATTCCGCGACCCACATCGGATCAGGTGGAAGAGGATTGCGGCAGGAATCTTGCCAGGCCGAAAAGCGTAACAAGACTGATTGATAGCAGTTGCATGCATCACGCGTGCAACAACCCCGACAGTGCCGCGCGCAGTCAGAATAACCGACCCTGAGGGCAATGGCTTTGCACGCGTTCCACCGACCGCTTCCTGTGTGATCTGTTCATCGGTCTGCGCGATTACGCCTACAGTGGCGTTGGCCACGTCTCTGGCGGACGCCCAAGGAATTCCTGGACCCCAATATGAATCGATTTTTCGGTCGGGAGTGCCACCGAGAACTGGCGTCAAGAGTTGTGACATGGGAACACGTTTAAGCTCCGAAGTACACTTTTCGAAGATGTAATCCGCAAGAGTGTCGGCAGTACTGGCGGCGCGCTCATTGGCCGCGATCTTGTCGTCCAGCGCCCCGAGTACTTCCCCAATAGAGCGTTGGCGCCCGAGGCTCGGAAGCGTAATTTTCAGTCGCTTCTGATCACCCAAACTAAGGTACGGAGCCATATCAGTTCCGTGCGCCATAGACTTCAGCTGCGAATGGAAGTCCGAGCTCAGGGACCAGTATCGCAAGTATCTCGCATCCAGCTCATCGACGTTTTTTGACCTCCAATAGCTCAAGTGTGGAGAGTACACAAAAATAGGGGCATCGTCGGGAACATATCCAGTTCGACCAGTGCTATTCCCCTTGGTTGTAATAACCGTATCTCCGGATTGAGCCAGCTTAGAATTGACTTTCGCAGTAAGGTCTGCGTGGAATCGCTCAGCCCCTTCCCAGTTCCAGCCACCTTGAGTGAGCCGCCCCGCCCGCAGGAAGATCGGTCCGTCTCCCCCGAGCTCGCTGTTCTTGGCTCGATACCCGTCGCCAATTTCGAGAATTCCACGCTGGATCAGGTCGGCAAAAGTGACACTCGAACTCTGCTCAGTCATTGATCCTCCCCAGCTGCTCGCGCACCACGGCGTCGAGCCGCGCGGACTCGTCGAGATGAGCAAAGAGTTCTTTTGTCAATCGCGCGATGCTCTCGTCCACTGGCTCGGCGTCCGGATCGTACTTAACCTCCGTAGCCCCCACATACCGCCCAGGCGTCAGCACGAAGTCGTGCTTCTCGATCTCCTCCAGCGTCGCGCTATGGCAGAAACCGAGCACATTCTCGTACGAAAGTCCCTTGTCCTTAGCCGACTTAGTGCCGCGCCACGCGTGGTACGTGTCGGAGATCTTTTCCAGGTCCTCCTCCGTGAGGATGCGTTCCGTGCGGTCGAGCATCGTGCCCATCGCCCGCGCGTCGATGAACAGCACCCGGCTGCGCCGGTCGTCCAAGGCCCTCGCGCCCTGTGGGGACTTGTCCTTCGTGAGGAACCACAGGCACGCCGGGATCGCCGTCGTGCGGAACAGATTGGCTGGCAGGGCGACCATGCAGGCGACCAGGTCAGCCTCAATCATCGCCGCGCGGATCTCGCCTTCGCCGGACTGTTTCGAGGACATGGATCCGTTGGACAGGACGACGCCCGCGCTGCCGCGGTCTCCGAGCTTGGAGACGATGTGCTGGAGCCAGGCGTAGTTGGCGTTGGACTGGGGCGGGACGCCGTACCGCCAGCGACGGTCGTCCGACTTCCGCGCCCAGTCGGACATGTTGAACGGCGGGTTGGCCATGACGAAGTCGGCCTTGAGGTCAGGCAGCTTGTCGTCGGCGAAGGTGTCCGCCCACCGTTCGCCGACCCCCTTGGGGTCCATGCCGTGGATGGCGAGGTTCATCTTCGCCAGCCGCCAGGTGCGCTCGTTGGCCTCCTGGCCGTACACCAGGGCGGTTGCAAGTTCCGGGGTCGTGCGGCTGGTCGGGTTGTGACCGGTTGGGGCGCATAGCAGAGCAGGCACGGGCTTCGTGATCATTGTGGTGTCTAAGCCAGATGATCATGAGGTGGCCC
>NZ_JAPVLS010000160.1:0-10033 GCF_027158125.1 Streptomyces sp. H39-C1 | reverse complement strand
ACCGCGACGCCGCGCAGATCACCCGCGACCGGGCCACCGCCCGCGCCGTCGCCCTCGCCGCCCGCCTCGCGGAGCGCACGCCTGCCCAACGGCAAGGCTGGCGCGGCCGTCGGCTCACCCGGCGGCTATCGAAGGCAGTCGGCCGGGCCTCCGTCGGCACCGACCCACAGCAGCGCGTGCAACTGCTCGACCAGCTCGCCGCCCGCCGGCACGCTCTCGCGCTCGCCACGGTCCCGCTCCCCTCCCCCTGGTCCCCGAACCACGACAACGTGACGACCCCCACGGTCCCCTCGCTGAAGGCCCAGAATGCGTCGGTCCCCAAGGACGGTCCCCAGCTTGTTACCGAACTGATCGGGGACCGGGGACCGCGCAAGGAGAGGGGACCGGTCCCCGGAACCTGGGACCACGACGCGGGGACCGAGGAACGTGATGCGGGGACCGAAACGGGGACCGAGCCCGTCAGGCAAGAGCCCAACCAGTGGCACGAAGGTAGCGCGGGGACCGGCTGCCTTTCGGTCGAAGTACCTGCTCAGGCCCAGGGATCGCACCGGGGACCGACCAGCACCGGACCGGGGACCGAACCCACCGGGGACCGGGGACCGACCAGCACCGGACCGGGGACCGAACCCACCGGGGACCGGGGACCGACCAGCACCGGACCGGGGACCGAACCCACCGGGGACCGGGGACACAAGGTCCCCCTCCCGAGGAAACCGACCGCGAAAGCCAGGGGCAAGCGCAACGGTCAGTCCCGCAGCCCGCAGCCAGACCGCCCACCGCGCGAGCTGGAGCAGTCCGTAGACCAGCTCGCCCAGCAAGTCCGCCCCCACGTCCCGGCCCTACTCGCCCGCGACGGCAACGAAGCGGTCACCCGTGTCCAACTGCGGGAGATCCTCCGCCGCGAGGGCCTGACGGGCGGCCGAAACGATCGACTGAGCCTCGTCCTGCAGCACCTGCGGAACGACGACACCGCGAAGACCAGGAGCACCGCCCGATGAAGACGTGCCACCAGTTCAAGACCGTGCAGGCGGAGTACGAGCGGGAGATCGGCTTCATGATCGCCCATTCCGCGCGGCACAAGGGTAGGCCGGCGGCGAAGTCCAGCGCGCAGCAGGCCGTATCGACGAAGGCACGGATGGCCCGGGCACTCAGCAGCCACGTCGGACGCTGCCCCGAGTGCGGATGAACCGGCGAAGCGGCAGCTCAATACCCCTGTCCACCCGGCTGGCCCGGCCTTGTGCCGGGCCAGCGCCCCGTTCCGGAGGCACGTCGTGATCCCGCGTCCTACGCGCCCATCCGCACCCACGTCCGCCGAGGCCGGCACCTGGGCGGACGTCCTGGTCCGCCGACGGCTCCTGCACACAGCCGTCCTCGCCCCGACCGGCCAATGGCTCGTCCAACACCGCCCCGACGGACCCGTCCGCGTCCTCGCAGGGCCGGCGGCCGTCATCGACCTGGTCGCGACCATCCAGCACCGCATCCACTCCACGAGGCCCGCATCCCGATGACGAACCCGCCCCAGAGCGACTCCACACCCGAACCTGCCCAGGACCTCAACTCGGTCCCAGGGCGAGCAAGATGGAGGTTCGGACACTCCCCCGAGGGGGGAGCCTCCGAACCAGTCCCCGCCCCTGGGGTGGCGGGGCCCGACCGGCACCAGGGGGCGCCGGTCGGGAAGGCTGCGACCGAGGGCGGATCGCAGCCAGGAACCGCCCCCCAGGGGCGGCGCCAGGGAAGAGCCCGCCCGCGCGACACGAAGCAGCGCCGCGCGCACAGCGTCCGCCTGAACCCGTCCGAGCACGCCCTCATCCAGGCCGGCGCAGACACCGTCGGCATGAGTGTGGCCGGCTTCCTCGCCTACTGCGGGCTGGCCATGGCCCGCGACCAGTCCCGTACTGCCGTCGCCATCGCCACCGAGCGCGAGGTGCTGACCGAACTGTTCGCGATGCGGCGGCAGCTCGGCTGGGCCGGCAGCAACCTCAACCAGGCCGCCAAGGTCCTCAACTCCGGCAGCGACGTACCCCATCTGACGCAAGTGATCGCGGACATCCACCGGGCAGCCGACGCGGTGCGGACCGCCGCGAACAGGGTGGCCAACCAGCAGAAGGGCGAGGCGCCTTGATTCCTCAGATCCACAAACAGGGGAGCACCACCCTGGGGCTGCTGCACTACCTCTACGGCAAGGGCACCCACGAGGAACATATCGACCCGCACCTCGTTGCCTCCTTCGACGGCATGTCCCCCGACCCCGGTCGGGATGCCACGGTGACGAAGAAGGACCTTCAGGAACTACTCGATCAGCCCCTGCACCTCCTGCCCGCGGACCAGCGTCCCGACAAGCACGTGTGGCACTGCTCGGTGCGCGCCGCACCCGACGACCCGACCCTGACCGACGAGCAATGGGCGGACATCGCCCGTCGCATCGTCGCCGCCACAGGGATCGACCCCCGCGACGGCGCGGGCTGCCGCTGGGCTGCTGTACGTCACGCTGACGACCACATCCACATCGTCGCCACCCTCGTACGCGAAGACGGCCGCCGGCCCGACCACCACCGCTCCGGCCAACGGGCCCAGGCCGAAGCCCGCCTCATCGAAAAGGAACTCGGCCTCCACCGCGTCGCGCCCGGCGACGGCACCGCCGCACAACGTCCGACCAGCGCGGAACGCCATAAGGCCAAGCGTCAGGGCCGCGAGCGCACCGCGCGCGAAGAGCTGCGCGAGACGGTACGGCGCGCGGTGGCCGGCGCCACGAGCGAGGACGAGTTCTTCGACCGGCTGGCCGCCGCCGGTCTGCTGATCCGCAAACGCGTCGCCCCGTCCGGCGACCTCCTCGGCTACAAGGTGGCCCTGCCCGACGACCGCAACAAGGACGACGAGCCCGTGTTCTACCCCGGCGTGCGCCTCGCCCCGGACCTGTCCCTGCCCCGCATTCGGGAGCGTTGGTCCGCCGACCATCCCGAGCAGGCACCATCAGATAATCCCGGCCGCCCGGCACCGGGCAGTCCGGCTGGCGCGCGTCGGCGGACCGCTTCGGCCGCCTGGATCGCAGTGCTGATCGTCGAGCGCGGCGATGACGCGGTCGCCGCCGCGTACATCGCGGCGGCCGGTGAGGTCCTGGACGCGCTCGCGACGACCTCCGCCGCCCACACCCGCCGTGACCTGCGCGACGCCGCCTCCGCATTTGAACGCGCCTCGCGCTCCCATGTCCGGGCCGAGCGTGGCCACGACCGGGCCCTGCGGCGGGCTGCCAGGGACCTCGTGCACGGCGGCCCGGCGCTCGGCCGGGGCGAAGACGGCGCGACGACCGCCATGGCTATCGACATGCTGTTCTTCCTCATCACCGCCACCGTGCACTGGCACGCCAAGAAGGGGCACGCCCAGCAGGCCGCCGCTGCCCGCCAGGCCGCCGAGCACCTGCGCTCCGCCTACCGAACCGCCGCTGTCCAACCCCTCGGAGCCCTATATCAGCGCGGCCGAACCTTGAACCGTCCCCTGCTCCAGCGGCAGGCAGTGATGCTGCGCGAGGCGCTTCCGGAGTTGGCCGAGCAGGTCCTCGCCGAGCCGGGCTGGCCCGCCCTCGCCGCCACCCTCACCGACGTCAAAGCCGCTGGCCACGACCCGGCCGCCCTCCTCGCCGACGCCGCGCAGCGGCGAGAGCTTGGCACGGCGGAGTCCGTCAGCGAAGTTTTGGTGTGGCGGTTGCGCCGGACCGCAGGTCTGCCCGCCGACACCAGCGACCAGGTCAACCAGCGCCCGGGAACGGGCCCCGTGCCGCAGCCGGCGCGATACGGCACGGCGGATCGGCTCGGGCCTTCGCGCCCGCGACCGTGACTGTGAACTCTGTGAGTTGAAGCTGTCCGGGACCTGGGGCACGATCATGACGCGTGCAGGACGAGATGAGGGAGGACGTCAGGTGTTTGACCGGATACGACGCCGGGCCGCGGAGCCCAGCGAGATGCAGCGCCAGTTCTTCGCGCAGGTGGCGCGGCTGCCGGCGCAGATACCGACGGAGGTCGAGCGGATGCGGGCCGAGCCGACGGCCGTGGTAGACGACTTCCTTCCGCCGGAGCTGCGCGTGCCGACCAACGACCAGCTCGGTGGCCGGATGACGTCCTGGCAGCAGCCGCTCGTCTTCGACGGCGAACTGGTGGCCTGCGCCGAGTGCGGCGTGTACCGGGGCTGGGTCATCCTCTCGACCCGCGACCAGATCTGGCTGCGCTGCCCAGCGGGCCACCAGCAGCTTGAGACGCGTCTCGACACCGCCTGGTACAACCGGCACACCGGCCCCGCGGACAGCACGCACGCCACGTTCGAGGACTGCCTGCGCCACCTCGGCCACTGACCCCCTCCCCTACAACCCGCCGGGCCCACGGGCCCGCACTGGCCACCCATCGCCTAGCACCAAGGGGTCAGTCCACCATGCGCGTTTGCGTCGCCACCGCCCTCTGCCTCACCGCCGTAAGCGTCCTCGCGCTGCCCGCCTGCTCCGCCGAAACCACCAAGGCCAACGGCAGCCCCGCGTCCTCCTCTCGTGCCGGGAAGCCAGCCAGCGCCGACCAGGACGCCGCGCCGATGTCGTCGGCCGCACTGGACAAGCGCCTACTGAATGAGAGCGACCTCGGCAGCGGCTACCTGCGTAAGCCGGAGAGTCCCTCCCAGCACGACGACGTCACCATCGTCGGCTGCCCCGCCCTGAACAAGTTGGGTGGCGATGCGGCAACCGGCGGCTCGCTCGATTTCCCCCGCCAGGCGAAGGCCACCTTCGCCTACGCCGGCGGCGTCTCCTCGGAGATTTCCGAGGAGCTCTACAGCAACACCGCCGCAGACCTGTCCGACGGCTTCCGTCAGATCTTCAACGCCATGACCGGATGCCCCACCTATCAGGTCATCGCAGGCAGCACGAAGATCAACATAGCCTCTCAGAAGATGACCGCACCTCAGCTCGGCGACGAGCAGTGGAGCCAGCGCCTGACGTTCTCCGTCGGTGGGCGGGACACCGTGACGAAGCAGACCGCGATCCGTGACGGCAACGTGCTGCTGGTCTTCTCCGGCTCGCCGGCCCTCGTTGACCGTCACCTCGACAAGGCCCTCGCCAAGGCGGCAGCAACCCGCTGAACCCCACTCAGCACTGCCCCCCGACCGCGACGGTCGGGGGGCAGCAGCCCTTGAGCCCGCGAACGGGTAGCGCAGAGAAGTAAGAAGCCCGGCCTTCCCATCGGGGAGGCCGGGCTGTGTACGTCGGATCGAAGGGACCGCAGACCGCTAACTGGCCGGCGCCCGCAGGAGTCGCTCCCTGGTGCTCTCCGGCAGCACCCGCCGCAGGACCGGTGCGGTCGAGCTGAGGGAGGAAGCGAAGGCGCTGACAAGGTCGTGGGGCGCGCTGGCGCTGAAGGATGCCGACCACAGGCACGGTGCACCGAGCGTGGGCTCGGCCCATGCCTGCCATCCGGGCCGGCCCACCTCGTCGGCTGCGACCGTCAGGGCGCGCGGGTCGGCGTCCTGGATGAGGGGCGGCACCTCGCCGAGGCTAAGGTGCGAGTTGAACGTGGGATCCGTCGCTCCCGCGTGGGGGTGGTCGATGTCCCGGATCCACCCATGCGCGGTGACGGCGTCGAGGACCAGCTCGGTGCCGCCGAGCGGGATGACGGGCTGGTCGCGGGCATCGAGCGCAATGAGGAAGTCGGCCAGGGTCTCCCCGGGGACGTCGGGGGTGAAGTAGGCCGACCACTGCGCGAGCGGGGTGCTGGCGTCCGGGCGAGCGGAGACCTGCCAGGCGATCGGCAGATCCCCCAGATAGAACGGCTCATCCGCCAGGACCCATTGGGCCCAGCGCAGAGTGTCGGGGCTGATGAACAGGACCGTGCTGCGCAGGACCTGCCGGTCCTCTGGCGCCTCGTCCAGCTCACGCCGTCCGCGCACGATCGTCAGGCTCGTCCAGCCGAGGTCGGCGAGCGTGTCGGCGACAGCGTCGAAAGGACGCCCGTCGTCGCCGGCCAGGTGCCGGGGACCCACCCAATACACGGGCTGGGCACCGGAAGGGATGAACGGGTCGAGCGGGTACTCCGGGTGCAGGAGCGCCTCCAAAGGCTAGGTGCGGTTCTACTTACCGCCGGCGCTGCGGCGGGGGCGACGCGGGGGCGCCTGGACTGGCCCCTGCCAGGTCAGAGCGACGGCGACCTCGGGCGGCAGATGACCAAGCTGCGTGTCGGCATCCCGCCCTTCAGCGAGGTAGACGACAGGCCGACCGGTCTCGTCCACGGACGACACGACCTGCGCGAGGCGGTGCGCCATCGGGAAGAACGGGTTCATCGCCAGCCGGACCGGAAGGTCCCGTTCGCAGGCGGACAAAAGGTCGATGAGATCGCCGACGGTCATCTCCGTGTGCGTCACGAACAGCCTCCTGATGTGGGGAAAGCGGTGAGTGGTGGAATTGTCATACCGACAGCAGCCGGAAGGCCCGCCTCGGACATCCAATTCGAGCCTCCGGCGTTGGACACGCCGCGATGTCGTCAGGACGCACGCCATGGCCGAGGCAACGATCTCGGTCCAGCCGAGTGGAAACTAGCCGAGGCATAAGCGGCCATCCTTGCTGCTGACGCGTGTCCCCGGTCGTCCACGATTAGGCGCATCTCGGAGGAGATTTGGTCCAGGACGGGCACGGGCAGGGCCGGGCCGAACTCCCCTCACGTCGTGGGGCTTCGGCGGTGGTGGTGGGGAATCCGGGACCAACGGGAGCCACGGTCACGAGCAATCGATGCTCTGACCTGGCGCTTCTTGCAAGTTGATCTAGGTTGACATGCCCCTGCCCGCGTTGGCCAGTCTTTCGGGACTCTTTCCTGTCTGCCTCCGGCGAACTGCTGGCCTTCGCCATCCAGTCCAGGCGTTTGACAGCGAACCCAGGCGCAGGGCCATTCGTTAGACAGACCGTCCTGGTCGAGACCGGCTGGGACGGTGGAACCCTCGTCAAGCACCGCCGGCCCAGCTTTGCACTGCGCACTTTAGGATCGTCAGGTCACGGAGAGAACCATCAGGTGGGAGGGCGCGGCCTTGCGTTTCGCGGTAATCAACGATGTCTATCGCTGGGACGACGGGCACGCCGAATGGGATGGCAGCGTCGATGCCCTGCTCGTCCGGGATGCATGGGACGACTTCGGGTACCGCACCATGTTCACATTGCGCGTCGGCACGAGTGGCGGATGGACCGATGTCGGCACGGTGAAGATCGGCCATGCGTCGATGGACAGCGACGAACGGAACAGCGTCCCTATGCCGGAGCGCTTCAGCCGGTTGGATGCGTCCTACTTCTCCGTGGGCCAGGACGAGAGTTACTACAACACGCTGCGCGAGATAGCCGGCCCAGTGCGTGAGGAGGTGCTTGACGCGCTCCGGGACATCGCTTTCGATGACCACGCTTTCGGTATCGCGTTGGACCACGATGTGACCCGGACGTCGCTGCTGCGCTTCGTGAAGATGTCCACCGTGCGCGGTCAACTGCAGCGCATCGCCCGCGGTGGAGTGCGGCGGGTGAGCTTCGACATCGCCTACGAGCCGCCGCTGCCGCCGGAGACGGAACCCGTGCGCTTCCGGTTCCAGGTCGAGCCCGGCTCCCACCCGGCCAGCAACGTCCACGCCCTGACCGGACGCAACGGCGTTGGCAAGTCGTACGTCCTGTCCCATCTGGCTCGCGCCGTCGCCGCAGTCGAGCCGCAGCCGCGGGCGCTCGGGCAGGTCATCGAGTACGACCGCGAAGGCCGCTCCTTCGCCAACCTGGTGACCGTCTCGTTCAGCGCCTTCGACGACTTCCCCCTCGTCCAGGGCGACGAGATGTTCGTGGCCTCCTACGTGGGCCTGCGTGTCCAGGGCTCACGGTCGCCGAGGTTCAAGACCCCAGGCGGTCTACGGAAGGACTTCGCCCAGGGTATGAAGGCGTGCTTGACGCGCGAGCGCAGTGCCCTGTGGATCAAGGCGCTGCGAATCCTTGACTATCCGGGCAGCGGGCTGCTGCAGGACGGGTGGCTGGAGAATTTCGAGAACACCGTCAGCGTGCGCAGCCGAGAGAACAAGGCACGGCGGCTGTTCCGGGGGCTCAGTGCTGGCCACCGGATCGTTCTGCTCACCATGACCCGGCTGATCGAGCACGTCGACGAGCGGACCCTGGTCATCATCGACGAGCCGGAGACCCACCTTCATCCGCCCCTGCTCGCCGCGTTCATGCGGGCCCTGTCCGAGCTGCTGTCCGACCGCAACGGGCTTGCCATCGTGGCCACGCATTCGCCAGTGGTGCTCCAGGAGATTCCGGCCTATTGCGTCTGGAAGCTGTGGCGTTATGGCGATCAGCTGGGCGCCGCGCAGCCCCGCATCGAGACCTACGGGGAGAATGTGGGTGTCCTGACCCACGAAGTCTTCGGTCTGGAGCTCACCGAGGCTGGCTTCCTTCACGAGCTGCGTCGCCTCGTTGAGGCTGGCTACACGTACGACGACGTCCTGGGCCACTTCCGCGGACGGTTGGGCGGTGAGGCGCAATTGGTGCTCAGTGCCTTGATCGGCCATCGCGACGAAGTGGAGGAACAGATCTGATGCAGCATCTGGACCCGCCGGCATTCGATGCCCGTGACGTGTACACCACGTGCATTGCCAACGCCCGGTTCAGAACTAGAAAGCGGCTGGAAGCGTTCACTGATGACGTGGCCGACGCGGCTGAGGTCTACGAGGGAGCCGCTCGCGGCCAGGCCCTGCACACCCTCACCGGTCTCGCGGCCCAGCCCCACGCTCTCGCCAACCGCAAGGTTCTGGAGGGCGTGTATACCGATCGCATGGTCAGGGAGCGTTCCCCGGGCCGTCGTATCTATGAGGCGCTCAGGGGCACGACCGACGATGAAGGCCGCCGGCGGGAGAACCGGTGCCCCCTGTGCGGGGAGGGCCTGGTCACGACGCTGGACCACCATCTCCCCAAGAGCCACTACCCGCTCCTGAGCGTGGTCCCGGTCAACCTCGTTCCCGCCTGCGGCGACTGCAACAAGATCAAGCTCGACACGATCCCCAGCAGCGCTGGCGACCAGACTCTGCACCCCTACTTCGACGACTTCTCCCACTACGCCTGGCTCCGCGCCCGAATTCGGAGGCCGCGGGGCAGCGAGAAGCTGTCCGTGAAGTTCTTCGTCGCCCCCCACCCTGAATGGGATGCCACGCTCACCGCCCGGCTGGGCAGCCATTTGAAAGTGTTCGACCTGGATTTCCGCTACAGCCTCCTGGTCAGCAGCCACATCGCGGCCACCAACCACGAACTCATGATCATGCCTAGCAAGTACATCGCGCCCATGCTGGCGCGCAGAGCTGAGGGTTGGCGCTGCCGGGGCAACCCCAACACTATGGGGTGTGCCCTGTTCAAGGCCCTGGCCGCCGACGAGTGGTACGTCAACGGCGGCTGGGGCGACCCGAGCCCAGGGGTGAACCTCGACTACCCGGAAGGGAACCTCGACTGATCAGGTTTCGGTCGCCGATGCCTCGAAGGCTGATTCGAAGGCATGCCACAGGCTCCGAGACGACACGATCCTCTGGCCACGGAGGCGATGTATAGCCTCGAGACCAACAGGACACAGCCCAGCCGCGTAGAGCGGATACGCGGCAGGCCCCCGGGGGTCCCGGGGGCCTGCAGATCGAGGGATGACTGTCGGTTAGCTGCTCTCGCCGTTGTCGTCCGGCGCAGGCTCGGCCGACTTGCGGCGGCGGGCAGCGATCAGGGCGCCGCCACCAGCGGCGACGAGGAGTCCGCCGGCGCCGAGTATCCACCCAGTGGCATCGGCGCCGGTGTGCGCGAGGGACCCTCCCGGCGCCTTCGGCGTTCCTTCCGTGGCCATGGTTGCGTTCGGGAATGGTGAGGGCTCAGCAGCCGACGGGGCGGAGTCGGCGGGTGCGGTGGACGGGCTGCCGGAGGGCCCATCGGTCGGCTTGTCCGTAGGCGGGGACGGGGTGGTGGTGGGCTTGTCGGTGGGGTCGGGCTTTGGGGTGGTTGTGGTCTTGGAGTTAGTGACGG